>JAHKLW010000006.1 GCA_020854815.1 Methanofastidiosum sp.
AACATTCTCACAAAGAGGATTCAAGGAAAGGTGAAAAGAGCCTAAGAGGCTAATCCATTAAAACAAGGATTGAAACTTAAATAAAAATTTTATGACAGCCCCCTCCGTTTCCGCCTAAGAGGCTAATCCATTAAAACAAGGATTGAAACTCCACCGGATCACGAAAAAAATTTTCGCCCTGACCGGGCCTAAGAGGCTAATCCATTAAAACAAGGATTGAAACTAAGTTTTCATTTTCTCCTCCTTTTGATTTTTCAAGCCTAAGAGGCTAATCCATTAAAACAAGGATTGAAACGTAAAATCAATGTTTTTCGACACTTTCAGTTTTTTGCCTAAGAGGCTAATCCATTAAAACAAGGATTGAAACTCCATCATCGCACTGGTTGGCCAAGAAATTGCCATTTGCCTAAGAGGCTAATCCATTAAAACAAGGATTGAAACCCGGGGCATGCTGATCCTGGAATATTATGGTCCGGGGGCCTAAGAGGCTAATCCATTAAAACAAGGATTGAAACCTGATGATGTGGATGATTGCCTGAAAAAATACATATCGCCTAAGAGGCTAATCCATTAAAACAAGGATTGAAACCTTGCTCAACAAAAAGAGGCCAAGAAAGCCCTTGAGCCTAAGAGGCTAATCCATTAAAACAAGGATTGAAACGCTTCATTTCTCCTCCTTTTCGTATGATTTTATTAGCCTAAGAGGCTAATCCATTAAAACAAGGATTGAAACTGTGATATATTGAATATAATATAACTAAAGCAGAAGGCCTAAGAGGCTAATCCATTAAAACAAGGATTGAAACTTTCACTTCTGGAAAATGGAGCGAAAGTATGTTCCAGGCCTAAGAGGCTAATCCATTAAAACAAGGATTGAAACAAAAAAATCATTATATTTTAGATGTTTTCAAGTATTGCCTAAGAGGCTAATCCATTAAAACAAGGATTGAAACCGGGTGGATCAAAGCTGACGGGCATATCGGAGCTGAGCCTAAGAGGCTAATCCATTAAAACAAGGATTGAAACATTATATTGCCATTCGTACAAACGAAAGGGATATAGGCCTAAGAGGCTAATCCATTAAAACAAGGATTGAAACTACGCCAAAGGCAAGAGCTGTGGAGGAGTGCCCTGCTGCCTAAGAGGCTAATCCATTAAAACAAGGATTGAAACTTTCACTTCTGGAAAATGGAGCGAAAGTATGTTCCAGCTGCCTAAGAGGCTAATCCATTAAAACAAGGATTGAAACAAGAATTATTTAGATCATAAATTAAATGCCGCCATGCCTAAGAGGCTAATCCATTAAAACAAGGATTGAAACAAGGAGGAAGGAAAAATGAAAAATTAAAAATAGCATAAGCCTAAGAGGCTAATCCATTAAAACAAGGATTGAAACCTCCTCCTCCTCCTGTTCTATAATGCCGATCATACACTGCCTAAGAGGCTAATCCATTAAAACAAGGATTGAAACTCGATGAGCATCTGGGCGGTTTTTATGTGGCCTTTAGCCTAAGAGGCTAATCCATTAAAACAAGGATTGAAACCAAATAACCATAACTTTTGTGACAACCCCCTTGTCGGAGCCTAAGAGGCTAATCCATTAAAACAAGGATTGAAACATGTCTGGAACGAGGTAACAGCTGACGAAGCTAATAGAGCCTAAGAGGCTAATCCATTAAAACAAGGATTGAAACACAGCATGAAAAAACAGCTGACCCCGGAAAACCGGGGCCTAAGAGGCTAATCCATTAAAACAAGGATTGAAACTACGAAAAGTAATTCAGAGCCATGCCTTTTGGCCCGGGCCTAAGAGGCTAATCCATTAAAACAAGGATTGAAACATTCTCACAAAGAGGATTCAAGGAAAGGTGAAAAGAGCCTAAGAGGCTAATCCATTAAAACAAGGATTGAAACTTATCATTTCTAACACTGTAGGATCCCCGTCAATTTGCCTAAGAGGCTAATCCATTAAAACAAGGATTGAAACAAGGAATACTCGACGGAGGAAGCAAAGAGGGCCTCTTGCCTAAGAGGCTAATCCATTAAAACAAGGATTGAAACAGAAATGCCCAAAGAACCGGAAATCAAGAAAGAATAAAGCCTAAGAGGCTAATCCATTAAAACAAGGATTGAAACCAGGAGTCGGCCTCCGAATTTTATCGGCGTCGCCAGAGCCTAAGAGGCTAATCCATTAAAACAAGGATTGAAACTCCAAAGAATACTTTTCGCTTGCAAGAACGTTGTCAAGCCTAAGAGGCTAATCCATTAAAACAAGGATTGAAACACTCCTGATGAATCTGAATATCAGTGGGGGCCTCCATTGCCTAAGAGGCTAATCCATTAAAACAAGGATTGAAACTCAGTCCTGAATCTTGCGAACTTCCGGCTCTCCGCTGGCCTAAGAGGCTAATCCATTAAAACAAGGATTGAAACTTGTCTTGTTCTGGGTGGAATGTTGCTTGAATTGTTTGCCTAAGAGGCTAATCCATTAAAACAAGGATTGAAACTCTCTCGACTGCGCCAGCTGATTTAAAGTGGACCCCTTTGTCAAGACAGTTTTTGAAAAAATTTTAGTTGGTTGATGGCCGGTTTCCCTGCATTCGATGGTTGACAACTCCTTGAATTACAGTCAATAAAAGCTCTCGTTTCCTCCAATTTCCCCGGAGGGAGGGAGCAACAATTAATATCCGGGAATTCTACCTTGTGCCCTGTGCTACAATTAAGATCCTGTGACCGAAACAGAGGGTTCAGGTCTTTCCCCATCGGTCGGTCACAACAGGACTCAAAAAGCACAGGAGCACAAGGTGGAGATTCCTTCCGCCGGTTAATAAGATAAACACTGGCAGGCGTCTGGTAATCAAGGCTCTGGTGGGGGCGCAGGTTATTGTAGAAATCAATATACTCCCTGATACCAGACCTTGCCTCCCGGGGACTCGAATATTCCTTCAAATAGACCTCCTCGTATTTCAAGCTCCGCCAGAAACGCTCGATAAAAACATTGTCAATAGCACGGCCCTTACCGTCCATACTTATCAATACTTTCTTGTCCTTGAGCAAGTCTATATACCTGGGGCTGGTGAAATGACTCCCCTGGTCGCTGTTGAAAATGGAGGGAATCCCCGTCCCCAAAGCCCGGGTTACAGCTTCTGTCACAAATCCCATCTCAAGGGTCTGGTCCAGCTCCCAGCTCACAATAAACCGGGAATGCCAGTCGATTACTGCCACCAGGTACATCCAGCCGCCAAGAAGACGGATGTAGGTGATATCAATTCCCCAGACGTGGTCAGGATGCTCAACCTTAACATCTCTCAGGAGATAAGGATAAATCCGGTGCTGCAGGTCCCTCTTGCTCAGGTTGGGGCCGGGATGGATCCCTTCGATGCCCATCTCCCTCATATACCTCTGGACTCTCTTGCGGTTTATCGGGATTCCATCGTTTTTAAGGGTTACTGTAATTCTCCGGGAGCCGTAAAAAGGGTAAGCCGTGTAAATCTCGTCAATACGGTGCTTTATGGCAACCTCTTCCGCCGATGGGGGCAGACCCCTGTAATAGATTCCACTTTTGTTGATTCCCAGAAGAGAAGCCTGGGTGGAAATAGGAACCTCTCCCCGGTCCAATTCCAGCAATTCAATTCGTTCACACCTGCTCATATTTTCCACTACATTTTTTTTTGAGCCAGGAAAGCTGTGCCGATAATTTTCCTATCTCCGTGTAAAGCCGGTCAACCTGCTTTTCGTGTCCGGCTTTTAGTTGATTAATCGGCTTTTGTTCGTTCTGAAAAACCACCTGTGCGTTTTTAATAAACTGGGTTTTCCATTTGGACAACTGGTTGGGATGAACCCCATTCTCTGATGCTATTTGCGAAAGAGGCTCCTCTTCCCGTAAAACCCTCAGAACCATCTCCGCCTTCTCATCGGGAGTGAATGTTCTTCTTTTTTTCATTTTTTTAGGACCTCACTTCAAATTATATTCGGTCCCAACCAACTAAAACCTATAAAATTTTTGTCCGAATTATTGGGTCCATTATACTTTCCCCCGGCTTCAAGCCGCCTAAGAGGCTAATCCATTAAAACAAGGATTGAAACATGGGGATCCTGAAATGGATATTCGATTGGCCAGATGCCTAAGAGGCTAATCCATTAAAACAAGGATTGAAACCCAAGAGAAGGGGAAAGATACATCCCAAAACCCCGGGCCTAAGAGGCTAATCCATTAAAACAAGGATTGAAACCCTCCCTTCTTTCACTGTAACAATGTTGTTGTAATCGCCTAAGAGGCTAATCCATTAAAACAAGGATTGAAACGAACATCGCCATTTGCCTTGCCGGTATCATCCACATCAGGCCTAAGAGGCTAATCCATTAAAACAAGGATTGAAACCTTCAATGATGCCAATTTCTGTTCGCATTTCTTCCAGCCTAAGAGGCTAATCCATTAAAACAAGGATTGAAACTACAATCGATCCTGGTCGCATGGACGGCGGTATCGGGCCTAAGAGGCTAATCCATTAAAACAAGGATTGAAACCCCGATTTCCCCGAAGGGCGTCACGATTCACCGGAAGCCTAAGAGGCTAATCCATTAAAACAAGGATTGAAACCTGCCTCCACGATGTGGTCAAGACCAGGGAGCTTTTGCCTAAGAGGCTAATCCATTAAAACAAGGATTGAAACCCTCCGAAAACATC
>JAHKLW010000007.1 GCA_020854815.1 Methanofastidiosum sp.
TGATATTTTCTGAATGATGGTGCCGTAAAAATACTGTACGATCTGTCTTATCCTAATCTCATTTATTGTAGTCCTAAGTTTCCCCCAAAGGCCCTAAAATTGTCCTTTTTTAGCGAAATTTACGCGAAAATCGTCTATGCTACGTATAATATACATTATACGCAATAAATTAGGGTATAAATACTAGGAAAAAGGTAGGGTAAACAGGCTTTTTAGGCCCTATTTTACCTCTAATTCATATTATCCCAAGAAGTTAAAAATCTTATTATTTTGTAAAAACGGTTTTTTTGCGAAATAGGGTAGCTTACTCAAAGTATTAAATGCGTTCTAGAGGGATATTTTTAGTCTTAAAAGAATTAATAATAATGATACTATGGTGGAAGCTTCTAAAGAAATAAGCGAATATATTAACAGCTTACCAGAGGATAAAAAAGAGATTGTAAAAGCGCTTAGAAGCATTATTTTGTCTATTGACCCTAGCCTAAACGAATCATTAAAGTGGAAGCAGCCAGTTTATTCAAAGAAAGGAGACATTTGTTACATTTTTCCTACGGGAGGCCATGTTAATCTAGGATTTTACAAGGCTATGGAGCTTAAAGATCCTAAGAAGTTACTTGAAGGAACTGGAAAGAATATGGGGCACATCAAGATAAGGTCATTAGATGAGATTGATAAAGAATATTTTTGGGAATTGGTATCCGATGCCATTTCCAAAGATAAGCAGTAATTGCAATAAATTTTCATTATTATATTATTTAGTATATTGTTTTGAATAATATTTGCAATAAGATTAATGCAATTATTTTACATTAGTATATTATTAAATATATACATTAACAAAATTATTGCAATTTATCTTTATTTTTATTTTCTTTATTCATCATGAAGGGTAAAGTGGTGTATGAGGTCGCTATCAATGCAATCCCGATTATCCCAATCACTCTTGCAATGGATACAGTATTTTCGCCGAGCAGAGTGCCATTAAACATCAAAAAAGCCCCTAGCAATGACAATGAAACCCCTATTAAAAACTGAATAGTCGCCCTTTTCTTATGGATATTGCCTTTATCCCTATTGGAAGATCCTTTTGGACTTGCAAATGCCACAAATAACGCTAATCCTACTAAAAGAGCACCTATGATTATTAGTACCATTGGCAAATTTGCCATATAAATTATATGCATACTTACTATTTAAGTCTTTTGTTTATTAGATTAATTAGCAAATCTAAAATATTTTAATGAATATTGGTAAATAATATTTAAATATTGGTAATGCGTTACCAAAATCTATTATCAAATATATTTAATTCAAATAATAGAAATAAGTTACCAAATCCCATTTTATAGCATAACATTTAATGCAATAATTATTCTGATATATATTATAAATAATATATATTGTTACAAAAGCGATTTTTTGAATTTTTTGACGATTTTAAAAATAGAGTGATGAGGTAAATTTTAATTGAGTTTTGAGGAATTTAAGGGCCTAGATCTGACAGATTGGAATAGTATCGCTTAGTATATATGTTGTTACATTAGAGATTATTAAGAGAAAGATTGAAAGAAAAAAGGGAAGATGGATCAGTCTAGGATGTGTTATTTTATCGGTTTAGGCTACTCTGGACGAGGATAAAATAGAAATTACTATTCAAATCTCATAAGTTCTTCATTCGTTTTATTAATAAATTCTTCAGAATTGAAAGATTTCCATTTTTTATTTCTTTTACTTCTAGGAATGCACCATCTTTCAATCCAATGATTAGATAAATCATCAAAAGGCCTATCATACCACAATGGCGATTCATCTTTTTTTATGACACCATGAAGATTCTTAGTATTAGAGAAAATATAATATCCTCTTCTTATATTGTGGTAAGAATAATCGGGCAATTCTAAATATCTAAAAGCTTTCTCAATTAATTTCAATTTACGTGATGGCCCTGTACCATATCCTCTTTTAGTATTAATTCCATTTTGTTCTAAGAAAACTAAACACTCCTTATATAATTCTTCGGGCAAATGAAAGGTCCCTGAACCAGAAGTATAACCTATAAACTCACTTACCTTTTCATTGTTATAATATATTCTTTCATAAACGCTACTTTTACCATAAGCACTAGTAGTAGAAATAAAAAGTAAATTAAGGGGTAGTACCTTTTCTTCAATTATAGTTTTTTTACCTTCGTATTTTTTCCTATAGGCTTCTCGTACTTCATTTGAAACGAGGGACAATGCTACCATCTTTCCTCCTAAAAGTTCATTGTATGGGGGCAACGCCCCTATCCGTTGCCCGTACATTGATTGATTAATCCAATATGTTATGTTATTTTTATCTAAGTGAAGATATTTATCTCTAATATGGGACCTTAAAGTTGGGCTTTGTAAATAAAAAATACCAAAAGGAGCATTATGATAAGAATCCCAAATCATATACCTCATTGTCCTCCCTATTGGATTCTCATATGGTATAGACCACCATATTAGATTCCACCAAAAAAAGATTTTTGAACATTCTGACTCTGGTTTAATTTCTATTAATTTTAATTTTATATTGGAGGGATCCAGGTCTTTGCCAGAAATAGGATATTTCATAGCATTCTTAGAATATCTTAAAAGAGATTTTTGATAAGTTGAAGATTAAGCGCCCCTCCTATAAGACGGTCGAAGCTAAATCAAATAATAGGCCTACTTTTTATTCTACAATAAAGATAAACGGAGAAGAGATAACAGGTGAGCTCTGCAATAGCAAAGACGATGCAGAGAACAGTGCAGCTAGAAAGGTGCTGCCAATTCTAGAGAAAATGTATGAAAGTAAACTATCCAATAAGAGAGATTCAGGTCAGAATTGTATCTGCTAAAGCTATAAGGACAAAAAGAGCGAGAAAAGTGCTTACTTTGATTTTATTATAAAATCAGATAGAAATAAAAACTATGATGTAGTCACCTCAAGAAGGGATGGAAGAATGTCAAACATTGAGATTAGCGATGTTGCTTCAACTTCACTAATTACACTATACTGCCATGCTATTGAAAGCCAAAAAGAGGATCCAATTATAAATGACCCTAAAGCAGTTGAAATAAAAAATGAACTTGACAAAATACTTTCAAGATCAGATGATAGATTGGAACGGAGCCTCGTAGAAGGTAGGATAAATAAGAACTTGAGCATTCATATTGCCATCCGTGCAAAGAGATATGATGAATATGTAGAAGAGTTTCTAAAAAACTCTCCTGATGGTGTAGTAGTAAATATTGGCTGCGGATTAGATTCAAGATTTCTACGAATTGATAATGGAAAAGTTATCTTCTATGATCTTGATTTACCTGAAGTAATTAAAATAAAGAAGCAATTCTTCAGAGAAAATGAGAGATACCATTTCATCGCATCCTCAGTCTTGGATTTTGGATGGATGAATATAGTTTCCAATCATAAAGGCCCATTCTTATTTGTGGCGGAAGGTGTTTTCATGTATCTGAAAAGAGAAGATGTGAAATCCCTGGTATTAAGACTTCAATCGGTGTTTCCGGGTTCTGAGCTTTTGTGCGAAGTATTTAATTCGCTATGGTTAAAGAAGCCTTTAGACAAACTAGTTAAGAGTAAAATGCAACGTGATGCCCGCTTGGGAAAAGGGGCCATATTCTATTCGGGTATTCGGGATAGCAGAGAGATGGAAGAATGGAACAAAGGCATAGTTCTGCTTGATGATTGGTCCTATTTTGACTCAAACAATAAAAAACTAGGATGGTTTAAGATTTTCAGAAAATTTGAGCTATTTAGAAAATCACAGTGGACAGTCCACTATAAGTTGAATTAGAGGCCAAATAATCTACCTTCTAGCTATTAATTATTTTTAGAAAAAAATTAGAACAGAAAATTTATAATGCTATACAAGCAATAGTAATAATGCAAAAGCTACCTGCAATAATATTAATCGGCTCTTTATCAATGCTTTTTGCAGAGATATTTTCAGGCGCATCCCAGGCTTGGTTTATAAGCGGATGGGGATTACTCCTAACTTTCCCACTCTATCTATGTCACGTGCTATTTTTCTTAAACATTGCATTTAAGCTAAAGAGGATCTCCCCGCCACAGCTATACCTTCTTGGAGTAATTTTTGGCCTATACGAATCGTGGATAACTAAGGTCCTGTGGTCCGGGTATTTTGATTCTAACGGGCCTGGATTAGGGACTATACTTGGGATTGGGGTCTCAGAGTTTCCTGTTCTGGTATTCTTTTGGCACCCAGTAATGTCATTTATAGTTCCAGTTCTTGTCTTTGAATTACTGACGAGAAAGATCCATATATCTCATGCTTCAATCCTAACAAAATCTACTAGAAAGACAGCACTAATAGTATTATCTATTATATCTCTCGCCACGTTTATCGCAAACGGGAATAAATTTAATCTACTATCCTCTAATACCTCTCTTGTCGGCACATTGCTTATAATCTTAGTCTTTTATAGCCTAGGAAGAAAAGCTGACCTGGAGGTATTTAATTTTGGTAGAAGAGGATTTATTGTATTGTCATTATACCTAGCCCTTCTATATGTCTTGGCATTTCTCTTCCTCCTACCGGAAAGAATCCCAAATACCTTGGTGCCTTATGCAACAATCATTGTCTTTTACCTGCTCCCTATTCTCTTATTCAAAAAATCAAAAACAACATATATGGAACTTATTGCAGCAGATGAGAGTAAATATTCAAGTAGGGATCTTCTTATATTTGCCATAATAACAATTGTTGCGGCAAATTTAGCAACTATTTTTTCAAAGATTAGCCTCGTAGTTCTTACAGTTTCATATTTAATACTAGAATTTGTAGGGATAATCCTCTTTGTTTATGTGCTCTACAAAACTTTAACTAGCATAAAATCTACTATAGATGAGAATAAAAATTACATGTAGAAAGGACGTGGGGCATTGAGTTACTGTAGACCAAAAATGCGCTCATTGAAAAGAGGTTTGTAAGATGATTAGAATGCTTCAAAAAGATGAAGAAATTCCCTATAATCTATTATTGCTAGCCGATGAAACGATTGAGGCAATTAGTAGGTATATCAATGATTCTGAAATCTACGTATTTGAAAATGATAAGGGAACTATAGCAGTCTATGTACTTCAAAAAATAAGTGATGACACTATCGAAATTAAAAATATCGCTGTGGGTACAGAACACCAAGGGCAGGGCATAGGTAAGCTACTATTGAGAGATGCTATTTCTAGGGCAAAAGCAAAAGGATTCAAAACAATAGTAATTGGGACTGGAGATATAGCACCTAAACAGTTGCATCTATACCAGAAAGTAGGTTTTGAGATATTTGGCATAAAAAAAGGATTCTTCCTAGATAATTACCCAAAACCGATATATGAAAATGGGGTCCAGCTAAAAGACATGGTAATGCTAAAAAAAGAACTGATTTAATCATTTGTTAATTAATTGAAA
>JAHKLW010000008.1 GCA_020854815.1 Methanofastidiosum sp.
AGTGACATGATGGTAAAGGAGGCGATGATCAAATTTCTCCTTTATGCAACGGTGCGGCAGATTGAATAAAGCACTGTTTTTAGAAAAGGAAAAATAGATTATAGACATAGTTGCCGCAAGCACGAATTATGCAACCATGCAAAAACGATGAAAAGATTAATAAATTAGCAATCATCTTAGCCGCAATCGCAAATAGCGACTCCTTAGAGGTAGTTATTCTTGAAGAATGAAATCATAATTAACTTTCCAAAAGATGTCAGGGAATACTGTCCCAAATGCAAATGCTACCTTTATCCTGTGAAAGATCATATTTGCCACTTCTGCAAAAGTAAGACCGTCCAACATAAAGAATAACTACATTCTTTCAATTGTAAATCTTTTCTTATATCTTGTCAGAATCTTAATTGTCCTTTCACCTATTATTGCCATAAATAATCCATTGCCAAATGCATGGCTCACATCCCACCCGATGCTAAGGACATAAGTTCTGACAAAAGTTTCTAATGTGTGTGGTTTCACAAAAAAGGCAAAGTGCCAAATATTCATTATCCAGCCATAAAGAAATCCCCAAGCGATTGCAAATAGTATAATGAATTTAAAGTTAATATCTTTTCTACCTAGATAACCTGCTGTGAGCCCGGGTAGTCCCCAGCCTATCATCTGAAGCGGCGTCCACGGCCCGTGGCCTAAAAAAAAATTTGAGACAAATGGAGTCAAAGCTCCTACAAAAAACCCGGCAATTGGGCCATAGATAAGGCCAGAACAGATGATGAGTGTTGTGCACGGCTGTATACCCTGGAAATTAGAAAATGGTATCCTTAAAACTGCCGATATCCCGGAAAGCATAGCTATAAGCGTAAGCTGTTTTGTACTGAACTCCTTTTTTTCAAACTGGTATACAAAAGAAATGATCACAAGGACAAAGATGCCTATTATCTCATATGGCCAGAGCTTTACTATTGTTCTGGACTCATCAAACAATAACCCCCCGCCAAAAAGAAGAACTGCCAATGCAACTATGATTAAGGGGAATACATCACTTATTTTTATTCGACCACCTCTAATAGCTCCTCAACTGTCAAGGTATCGTCAGGTATGCCGTATTTAGTGTAGGGTTGTACCAATCTATTAATTTGTGGGGAGAAGAGAAGCGCCTTGGATAGTACGTCTCTTTTATTGCCATCAGAAATGATGTTGCCTTCACTTAGCAAAACAACTCTGTCTGCAAACTCTGCTGCGGTCTCTACATCATGCGTTACCATAATGGCTGTCTTGGCCTTTTCCTTCAGGTAAGAAATAAGCTCTTTTTTCAGGTAGTAGTCCATGCCCCTTGTAGGCTCATCAAGTATCAGTATCTCCGGCTCTGAAACTAAAACTGAGGCAAGCGCCACCCTCTGCCTTTCTCCGCCTGACAGATCATGCGGATAGCTGTTCCTGTACTGGTATATCTTAAATCGCCTGAGTATCTCTTCCACCTTCCGGTCTATCAGTTCTTTTTCCAATCCAAGATTTCTTAATACAAATTCAACTTCCCCTTGGACTGTATCATTGAAAAGGTGCAGGTTAGGGTCCTGAAATACTATGCCAACTTTTTGGATGAGCTCGTCTAATGAATAATCATTGATCTTTTTGCCAAAGAGCTCTATCTTCCCCTTCCTCTGCTTTACAAGGCCATTCATAAGTTTTACAAGAGTAGTTTTGCCGCTCGCATTTTTACCCATGAGGGCAATCATGTCCCCCTCGTAAACTTTAAATGAAATATTTTTCAAAACGTCCTTTTCGCCGCCATATGAAAAGAAAACTTTCTCCATGGAGATGGAAACTTTTCCGGAGCTTTTTTTCCTCTCCCATGGTGCATTGTTCTTTGGATTGCTCAAGACGTCCTTTAGGGAAAGCCTCGCTTCCTTTACCGTGAGGGGTATCCCGTTGTTTGCTATTTTATCCTTGAAGTTAAGCGATAGCCTTGTCACCGGGGGAAGCCCGACTTTCCAGTTCTCAATATGGGCCGATTTTATTTTTCTGGGGCTCCCGTCATATATCATTTTACCGCCGTCAATCATAAGCATCCTATCAACATGGTGAATGACCCGCTCTAGCCTATGCTCAACCAGAAGTATTGTAAGCCCCAGCTCATCGTTAATCTTTTCTATAACGTTTAGCACCTCTTCAGCGCTTCTTGGGTCAAGCTCCGATGTGGGCTCATCGAGCAAGAGTATGCTAGGGTGCATTGCAAGCGCAGATGCTATTGCAACCTTCTGCTTTTGCCCCCCTGAAAGCTCTGAAGTTGTCCTGTTCCTAAGCCTTGAGATATTAACAGCATCAAGCGCCTCTTCTATCCTCTTTTTCATAAGCTCATTTGGGAAGCATAGATTTTCCATGCCAAATGCTATCTCCCTCTCCACCCTGTTAGATATCAGCTGATTTTCAGGGTCTTGGAAAACCATGCCGACAAGTTCTGACATCTGATTAGTTGGAGTCTCAGAAGCATTCTTGCCGTGGACTATTACCTCTCCGCTTATCTTCCCGCCATAGAAATTAGGGACAAGCCCGTTTATTGATCTTAGGAAGGTTGACTTCCCACCTCCCGATGGCCCAGTAATGACCAAAAACTCCCCTTCCTCTATCTCGACATCTATCTTGTCAAGTGAGGGCTCTAGGCAATCAGAATAATAAAAAGAAAAATCATTGAAATTAATCATATGTCATCATCTCTTTGATTTTTAGCAAAGGCAATAGGAAAACTTGGGCCAAGAGGATGGCCAAAATATAATACGCTTCAGAACTTGATCTTATCAGTGAGTCTAGTCTTTGATAGAATCTAAAGACGCCAATACCTTGAGATATCATATAGAGTGAGATGATTAGGGGTGTAATCGATACAACTATTAGAAGAACATCTGAAATAGAAATTTTGGTATCCTTATAGAAGGTTCGCATTTCATATCTACCGAATCCCCTGGTCTCCATAGACTCTGCAATCTGGACGCTCCTATCAAGACTCTTTGAAAGCAGAGGAAAAAATATCGCACCGTATTTTTTTATTCGATCATAAAGTTTGCCTTTTGAGAAGTCAACGCCTCTTGATCTCTGGGCTTCCTGGATATTTTTTAGATCAGAGAACAGGACAGGGACGAACTTTGTTGAAAGCGATGTTACAACTACAGACTTGTATGGGAGCCTTAGTTTTGTGACGGCGCTCAAAAGGTCGTCTGGGTCTGTTGTGAGATTTAGAACTGCAAAAGCACCCAGGATTGCAGCTATCCTTATACACATTGTGAGCGAAAAGGCGAGCTCTTCTAAGGTAATATTTAGTATGCCAAATATGGGGATTCTAAAAGGCAACTGCCAAAGCACAGTTTCCCCATTAGCATTCACCAAAAGGTT
Organism: Methanofastidiosum sp.; assembly: GCA_020854815.1. Lineage (NCBI taxonomy): Archaea > Methanobacteriati > Methanobacteriota > Candidatus Methanofastidiosia > Candidatus Methanofastidiosales > Candidatus Methanofastidiosaceae > Candidatus Methanofastidiosum > Methanofastidiosum sp. The sequence continues at coordinate 3,385 of JAHKLW010000008.1, forward strand.
AAACAATATAACGAAAGGAACAAAGAACACGACGAGCTTCATTACCCTTGCCCAATCGTAGAATATTTTTGATACCAAAGCCATAAGCAATGGAGATAGAAATATTATAAACAGAATTATGGGGTGCTCAAAGATTATAGAAATCATAAGGATGGAAAAAAGCCACATCATTTTCAAAAATGGCGAGGCATCATGAAAGACTGATCTTTTCCTTTTGTAGACAAGTTCGAGCATTTTATCCCTGGATGGTCTAGCCATCCTTATTATTTAACCTTTTCTGGTCTAAATCCGAAAACTATATATATGGATGGCTACACCATCCATATAGCAATATTAAACCGGAGGAAAATAAAATGAAAGGAGTAAAGATTAGAAATTTCTATGTTCTATTTGTATTTTTTATATTATTAGTACAGTTGCCCTCTCTATTGATGGCGAATAGTATAGGCAACGTGCCATCTGTATTTTCAAATGGAACGGTATTTGTAACTGGGAAAAATGCAAATTCGCTTGACCTTCTCACAAGGGACACAGTTTCAAAAAGCTTTAAGGAGATGGGTGTTTTAAGCACAAATTCTTTGGACTTTGAAGTCCCGACGAACAAATCTCTTGTATTAATAGGCGGACCTGCAATTAACTCCAAGACAAGGGAACTAAACGATGTTTTTGGGATAAGGTATGAAGAAACTCAAGAGAGGATAATAATAACTGCCAAGGATATCTCCATATCAAAACCAAAAATAGGCTTGGGAGAAGACATAGGCATCATTTACTTTGGAAAATCAAATAACTCCAATATTTTGATGCTTTGGGGCGCTTCAAGAGAAGGTACTTTTGCAGCAGGACTTATCCTGGAAGATTCTGAAAATTTACAAAAATATGGCAATTCTCAATTTCTACTTTTGAAGTGGAAGGACAATAACGGTGACCTGTTCGTTCAAAAGGATGAGATAAGCATAACATCTGAAGCACCGGCAACTTCAGGGACTACCACAACTACAGAAGACAAGAACACTATTACTGTAAATATTACAGCCGATTTTAGTAATGGTTACACCAAAGAATGGAAGAATGTTAAAGTTCCAAGGGACTCCACAATCTTTGATGCTATGAAGGCTTCTGGAATGAAGTTTGATTACAACATACAGGCCCTAGGTGTTTTCGTGACTTCGATAGAAGGTCTTGCAGAAAACAGGTCTACAGGGAGATACTGGCAGTACTGGATAGGCGGGAACTACTCTCAGCTTGGTATTTCTAATATCAAAGTAGCTGATGGTATGAAAATAGAGTGGAGATACACAGATTCGTTTCAAAGTTAAGGTGAGTTTATGAAAAAAATTATTTCTATTTTTTTATTGTTGGTATTTGTAATATCGATTGTACCAAACTACTCTGCGCAGGAGCTTCCTGGAAGGGACTTCTTTATTGATGAAAAGGGAAATCCCCAAGCTTTGATAGTACTAAGCGAAAAGGCGACTGCAAAGGACATACAGAAGGTAGCAGAAGTTGTGACTAAACTCACAAATGAAACTTACTATAGTATTACAGGTACCGATGAAAGGATAATATGGGAATCGGACAGTTTTACTGAAGATGACCACGACAATGTTGCTCTTGGTTACACTGGAGTAAAGTCAAATGTAGATTGGAGCTACAATCTCAGAAGATTCACTACACCAGCCTACTTCTTCTCGCATGGTGGTGATCCTTCGGCAGCATCTCCGTTTTGCCCCTTTTATGTAGAAAGTGTAGAAGCATTTTTTGATGGGGATAGAAATACAAGAATAGTAGGTAGGAATAATATTGACTATGGTGGAGATTGGCCATGGTCTAAGGATATTATTGTGAAGTTCAACAATTACAAAGAGATAACAGATGTCAACTTTACATTTGAGAATATAACTGACTACAATGTTTACTACCTAAGTAGTTACTGTCCGAATAGCTTCTTATTTTTTGGGTCTCCAACAAATCCATACGGAAACTGGCAACTTTTACCTGTAGCAGGTGGATGGCCACGAGCAGGATCTGCAACTAAAGTCACAGATTCCTTTAGCTTGATGCAATCAGTAAAAACAAATGCTTTACTAATTGTACTAGATCCTACAACAGGCATGCCACCAAATATGGCATTCCCCCATTCCCTATATGAATTTGAAGTTAAGGGAAAATCATTTTCAGTGCTTTATGGAAACAGCTATTATGTTGACTTTGCATGGGCAGAAAAAGCTTCAGGTCAAGATAAAAATCTATTGAAAAATTTAGATTACTGGATTGAGGATATTAAACAAACTTTGCCAGGGGACTTTATAGAAACTTCCGGGAAGAGTTATTCCGCTCAAACTTCAAGTTATAATCTACTCGATCGGCAGATAAATCTCCTAAGGATGTACAAGTATAACGAAGACGAAACTTTTCCAGATAAAGCCGTCGGCAGGATATTCTATGGAACTCCAAGAACTTGGGAAAATGAAGAGTTTAGAGTCGGAGAGACAAAAACATACGGCGAATACAAAGTCAAGCTAGTGGATATTAACTTGGACAATAGCCAAACAACAGTTAACTTTGATCATAAAACGGGCAGATATTATCTTGGCGAACAGAAGGCCACTATTGAAGTTACTGATCCAGAAGGTATTGTTAAAAGACACATTATGAAAATAGATTGTTGTTCCAATACTATTGCAGAATTATTTGCCTTCTCAGATGCAGATTCTCTGAATGCTAGAGAAGCTCTATGCAAGCTAAAAAGTGAAGGTGAATGCTGTGATCTAATTCTTTTAGAACACCACTCAAAGATGGACGAATCATTTTTAGATCCATTATACAGCTATAATACTTGGGGCGGTCCAAATAAACAGGCACTTCACTTTGGGCCGGGTTCTACTGGATTTTACTGGATATATGGATACGGATTTGACTATGATGCTGCAGCAAATTACCCAACATTAATATTTAATGGTGATAAAAACAGGGCAATTCAAATATCAGGAGGGTCAGTAGAAGATTATTACAACGCTTTCAAAAATGCATATGAAAATAATTCAAGCAGATGTTGCGATGCAGAAATAGTAATCAATACAAATTTTGATCCAGAAAGATTCACAACTATCAAAGACAGAGAAACTCTTGTATCCGTCAGGTTGAACAGAGACTTCCCCAATTCTGATTTATATTTGAATGTATGGGGGATAAGGTGTGATTCAGAGTGCGCCCTAGCTTCTGATGACTTTTACTGGGACGCTTCGAGTATCGACTTAACAAGAAGATACCAAAATATAACGCAGTATAAAATTGAGTGCGGAAATACTGGTACCGAACCAACATACAGGGACTTAAAAAAGGGAGACGTGTACAGAGAAGAAATTGATATGTGTGGATACCCCAACTCAAATTACTGTGGAGTTGTTGCATATTTACAAGACGCTAAAACAGGACAAATCTATGCTTCATCAGTTAGAATGTTTACTGCTGGTAATTACCAAAATGCAGCGCCAGATATTACATCTACAAATTGCCAATGCGTTATAGAGTATAACAAAGACCTGGACTGTGATAATTATCCAGAAGAAGTTGAGTTTGCCATCCAAGGGGGCGACATTGCCTTTGTGGGGATGGAAAAAGATCTCGAGAAGAACATTAGTGGCAACGTGAAAGAACATATGATTGCAAAGTTTAACATATACACACTAACAGATTATGGTTGCATAGACGATTGCGAATGCGGATATATTGCAAACGATGGATCTAAATGGAAATTGAACTTTCTAATGAATGATCCAAATGTATACAGTCCTTGGGTAGACAGATGCGATAGTTGTAGAAAAGAATTAAGGTCAATAAAAATTGAGCTATGCGACCCAATACCCTTTGACTGTCTAAACGAAGGTGCAGTATTCTGGGGCCCGGACAGGTACTTTAGAGTCTATGTTGAAGACTACGATGAAGAGAGATACTATGTCAAATACAAGATACAGAGAGTAGATGAGATCCCAAAGAAAGAAATAGTCAATGTAAAGGTGGAGCCTACAAAGATGATAAGAACAGACAGACAAATTACAGCGTCAGACAGAGCAAAGTATAACATGATCCTTATTGGAAACAGAGAAAACAACGATGAAATAAAGAGAGTTTACGATATCAGAAACTTCGTAGATACTGAATCTGAAGGCATGATATATCTAAAGAACATCTATGGCCAAAAAGACATACTAATACTACACGCTACAAATGTTTCTGACTTAAACGAACCGATTAAACAGCTTTCATATCTACTTGATATGATACTATAATTTTTTCTTTTTCTATTTTCTAAACAAAAGTAATATATATTAACATCTCAAATTGATTGATATGTTTGAGAGGAGAATAATCCCACAGGCAAACTTCACCAATGCAGACATCCTTATAGTGTTAAAGATCATTGAAAAAGAGGAAAGCATTGGGAGAAAGCTTCTTTCAAAGAGAATTTTTCTAAATGAAGCAAGCGTTAGGTCAATCCTTTCAAAGCTTAAAGAGATGGAATATATCGACTCCTCAAGATTAGGTCAGAAGGTGACTGAAAAGGGGAGAAAAATTCTCGGGAATTCAATTCAATTTGTGATCCCCTCAGAAATCAACGCCAAAGAGCTAACTCTGAACAATAAAAACTTTGGCACTATAATCAAGGGTGCTTCATCAAAAATAAAGGATGGGATGGACCAAAGAGATAGCGCAGTCTTTGGTGGCGCAAGGTCTGCAATTACACTGATATTCAGAGATAATCATTTTACACTGCCAGATACAAGACCAGAAATAAAAATCCCAACAATAAAACTGAATTTAAGTAGGGCTCTTGAAACAGAACTACATGACAAGTTTGGCCCTAAAAATAATGATATAGTAATCATATCAAGCGCTGAGGATGAAGAAAGAGCCTTTAGAGGAATAGTCCACGTTATTGACTCTTTTATTTAAGATATAAGAATTAATTTTATATTTGTAAGTTTATATTATAGTTCATAATCTTCCGAGAAGAGTTCTTATGAAGAAAAAACTTTTAGTTATTGGGGCAGGACCTGCAGGATTGCCTGTGGCTTCGCAGGTCAGAAAAGAAACTGATCAGTTTGATATAAATGTGATAACAGATAGGCAGTATTATTCTTACAGTCCTTGTGGTATTCCTTTTGTAATAGCAGGGATGATAAAATCATTTGATAATCTTGTAATGAGGAGCGACAAGCACTATAAAGATATGGATATCTTTGTGCACAAGAACACCCACGCAGAGTCAATAGATACCGATAAACAGATTGTTATCACGAATAAAGGCAGTTTTTCCTATGATGCCCTAGTTATTGCAACTGGTGTGAAGCCTTTTGTTCCTCCAATAAAAGGTATAAAGCTCAAAGGAATTTACTTCATGTACTCCCTTGAAGAGGCAATTCAACTCGAAAGAGGCCTAAAGGATGCATCTTCAATTACCATAGTTGGTGCCGGAGCAATAGGGCTTGAAATGGCATACGCTTTCAGAAAGAGAAACAAGGACGTAATAGTCATTGAAAGAAGCTCACAAGTTATGTCCTCTATACTGGACCCTGATATGGCTATAATCGTTGAAGAATATCTTCTCTCAAATGGGATCACTATAATGAAAGATACTGAGGTCACAGCGTTTGAAGGTGAACACGGAAAGGTATCAACAGTTATAACAGATCAAGGAAAAGTAAAAACTGACATGGTCTTAGTCTCGGTAGGTGTAAGGCCAAATGTAGAGTTGGCCACTGAAGCAGGTATGGAAAAAGGCGTTACAGGTGGCCTTATTACAGATTCATCACTTAGAGTTAGGAAGAATGGAAAATTCATGAAGAACATATACGCATGTGGGAACTGTGTAGAGGTCATCGGTGGAGTCACGTTTAGGCCAACTTTGAGTACTTTAGGTTCAACTGCAGTAAGACAGGCCCTTACTGTTGCTGAAAATATTCTTGGAACTAACTCAGTATATACGCCAATTGTAAGTCCAGGCGTTTCTATCATAGGAGAACTAGAGATAGGTGCTGTTGGTGTAAACTCTAAGAGGGCGATTGAATACGGAATATTTCCTAGAGAGTCAATGGCAAAAGGTCTAACTAGAGCGAGATACTTCCCCAAGGGGGAGATAATTACTGTTAAGATATTAGTTGACAAAAACTTTAGATTAATTGGATCCCAGATAATCTCAAAAGAAGGCGTGAAGGGAAGGATAGATTCAATGTCATTTATGATATCAAGGGGTGTTACCGCCCACCAACTTGCCCTAATTGAAACTTCTTATGTGCCACCAATATCAAGCGTTATAGATCCACTGACAATTGCAGCACGAAAGTTGATAGGCATAACAAGGGATAAATTCACTTTGCCAGAATCAATGGATAATACAACATGATGTTTGCTACTCTTGGCTATTTCGATAATTACGCATTTCCTCTAAATCGTGGAAAGATTTGAAAAAGTTATCGATCCTTAAGATGAGCTCCTTCTTCCCTTTTTCAGTGAGCGAGTATCTTTTTTCTTCATCATCAATAATTAGGCCTTTGTCTTTAAGTTTTTTTAAGACTGGGTAGATTGTTCCAGGGCTAAATCTGCGGCCCTTCCTTTTTTCCATTTCATCTGTTATCTCAGAACCATTCATCTTGTCGTTTCTTAATATCCATAGTATCAAAAATGATAGGAATCCCCTGCCCTGGTGTTTATGGTCTCGCATGTTTAACAAATATATTTGAAGTATTAAAACATATCGGTTAACCGAAAGATTTTTAAATAAATATCGGATATACGATATTGGAGAACCGATATAGGAGGTGATAGGAATGTGGAAAAATGAAGATATGGGGCATGGACCAAGACGGGGGCATAGGCATGGTTGCCATGGTAGAAGGCACTTCTATACAAAGCAGGAAAAAATAGAAATGCTAGAAGAATACAAGGTCTGGCTTGACAAAGAAAAGCAGGGTGTTGAAGAAAGAATTGAAGAATTAAAAAAATCTTTGTAAATTTTTTCTTTTTTTAAAATATATTGCTTCTAAACAAGATAACTAAGTTTAGATTAGCTTTTTTTTGCATTTTAATTGATATTTGATTAGTCAGAAAGATATAACTACAAAAAATTTATAAGCCGTCTTCGCTGTTCTTTGCTAAGTAGAGGTAGTTACATGAAATCTGATGAGATAATGGACATTGCACTTAGAAGAGGTTTTATTTTTCCGTCTTCTGAGATTTATGGCGGTATTTCTGGTTTTTATGATTACGGTCATCTTGGTACCCTTATGAGAAGGAAATGGGAAAATGAGTGGAGAAGGCATTATCTTGGGCTAAATCCTAACTTCTTTGAAGTTGATGCAACTAACATAATGCCAAAGAATGTTTTTGTAGGCTCAGGCCACCTTGAAAACTTTAATGACCCTTTAACAGAGTGTGAAAAGTGCCACTCAAGATTTAGGGCAGATCACCTTGTAGAAGAATGTCTTGAAAGGAGTGCAGAAGGCATGTGCGCAGAGGAGATGTCTGGATTATTAAACGAAAGTAATATTCCCTGCCCCAAATGCGGCGGACATCTTCTTGATGTCAAGATGTTCAACATGATGTTTGAGATATCAGTTGGTGCGACAGGTGAATCAGAGGTAGCATATCTTAGACCTGAAACTGCACAGGGCGCATTTTTAGCTTTCAAGAGGAGTTTCAACACGTTGAGAGGCAAACTTCCTATGGGGCTTGCGATTATTGGCAGAGCATATAGAAATGAGATATCCCCAAGACAGGGATTCTACAGATTGAGGGAATTTAACCAAGCGGAACTCCAAGTGTTCTTTGACCCCGATACAATTGAGGACCATCCAGATTTTGATTCCATTAAGGATGTAAAATTAAGGATGTTCCCTTTACAAAACAGGAGCAGTAATGAAGTTGATGAAATAACTGCATCAGACCTCAACAAGAACTTTGGTATCCCCAAGTTTTACATTTACCATCTGGCAAAGATCCAAGAGTTTTACCTTGATAAAATGAAATTCCCAAGAGAACTCTTTAGATTCAGAGAACTTTCTGCAGATGAGAGGGCATTCTATAATAAAATACACTGGGACGTTGAAGTCTATACAGAATCACTTGGTGGTTATAAAGAAATGGGAGGTCTCCACTACAGGACTGACCATGATCTTGGAGGTCATCAGAATGCAAGTGGGGAAAGGCTTGATGTAAACATTGATGGAAAGAAGTTTATACCTCATGTTCTAGAGCTTTCATTTGGTGTTGACAGGAACTTCTGGACTTTACTTGATGTATTCTATAAAGATGAAGGAGACAGAAAGGTAATTTCTCTCCCCAAGGATGTTGCACCCTTTAGAGCTGGAATCTTCCCATTACAAAAGAAAGGAGACCTTGAAAAAGTTGCAAAGAGTGTCTATGACTCTCTATCAAAGTGCTATGATGTTTTCTATGATGATTCAGGTTCAATAGGTAGGCGATACAGGAGACAGGATGAAATCGGAACTCCTTTTGGCATCACTATTGACTTCCAGACATTAGAGGACAACACCGTTACAATCAGAGAAAGAGATTCAATGGACCAGCACAGGGTAAAGATTGAAGACATCTGGAAGAATATTTAATTTTTTTATATCTTTTCAAATATTATATCCTGGGCTCCTTCCCATAGTACTTTTCTACCCAATTCGGGCAATTTTTCATTACCTTCTGTAATTGTGAGGAAATGATTACCGGCAAGCTGACCCATTTTGCTTGAAAAGTGGGTACTGCCATAAGGGATTAATATCTCAGTCTCACTTATTCCCCCAGGGTATAGAAGTATTTCTCCTTTTGAGGGGTGACTTGTATGATTCTCATATCCTAAACCTAGATTTAAATCACTCAAAGGTATCCATACTGCTTCTCCACTCCACCTAACATGGATTATCTTGTTTTTGAACGGTAATAATCTCAAAAATGCAGAACAAGTTTTTGGTGCTTTTTCTTCTTCTAACTTTCCATTAAAAACAAATTCTCCAGCAGTAATCTTAATATTGGTCATCTAAATCTCCAAGATTAATTTTAAATTGAGATATAAAAATCTTCTTTATTTCTATAAATCTCTGTAAGAGCTTGTTGCAACAACTTGTCCACTTGAAGAATTTCCTATGAATACAAAGCTGTGTGTTGTGCCTGAAACAGGTTTTTTAGTTGGTGGGGGAGTTAAAATAAATGTTCTAGTAGCACCTGGGGAGATATCTAATGAGGAGGGGGACGGGGATATTTCAGCCCAAGTATTTTGGCCGCCATAATAAAATCTGAATTCCTTAATCTAATAGTCCCCGAAGAGGATGCATTTTTTAATGTAACATAATATTTATTTCCATCGTCATTTATGCTTAATACTTCAAGCCTTAAATTACCTGAAACGCCTGCTTTCTGCTCAATTTCTTCCTGAATTTGGGTCTGAAAGCTCCTGAACCATACCCAATAAGCACTGACAGAAGATACTGCAACTGCAACAAGTAACATGGTAGCAACAACTGGGGAAACTGCTTTTCTGTTCATAAAAATAAAGAGAGAATAGTAAAATAAAAGACTATCCTTTTACGCCTTGGGCAAAGTCGTCTCTTCCCCCACCTTTACCGTACTTCTTAATTACATTGCAAGCTTTATGTCCACTTTCAATAGCTAGCTTCCCACATGAAACAACTATGTTGCCATCATTATTGGTCAATACAATTACCTTGTTATCACCTGAAAGCTCCTTTGCAATTTTTCTCATTTCATCAGGTGATGTATCTACATTTTCTTCCATGAAAAGTATCCCATCAGATTCTATGTAGTTACACTCAAGACCTTCTTTCTTTAGACAAGATATTTCTGCTTTGAGTCTTTCAATCTCTTTTCCCCTATTTTTCCATTCATTGAAAAATCTCTTTCCGGCGTCAAGGAGTTTGTCCTTTTCGACTTTAAAAACATCAGATAAGTCTCTTAAGAGCATAGATTCTTCCTGGATTGCCCCAAGTGCCTTAAGTCCAGCGGAAAATTCAAGCCTGACAACGCCATCTTGGATCTTACTCTGCTTTAAAATCTTTATTGGCCCAATTTGACCAGTGAAATCAGCATGAGTTCCTCCACATGCCTCAACGTCAAGTCCTTTGACATTGACCACTCTAAGTTTCTTTCCAGGAACTGCGCCACCCTGGTAAAGCCTAAACCCGTATTTTTTTTCTGCTTCGGCTCTGTCAAAAAAGCCTTTTTCTATGGGGAGATTTTTTAAGACTATCTCATTAGATATTCTCTCAATCTTGAATAGGTCTTCATTATCAATAAGCTTGTAATGAGTTATGTCAAGCCTTGCCTTTTCTTCAGTTTTCTCTGCTCCAGCTTGCCATATGTGATTTCCTAAAATCTGTCTACTGACTCCATTTATGATGTGAGTTGCAGTGTGATGTCTTGTAAGATTCAGTCTTCTTTCTTCATTTACTAAACCTTTTACAGTATCGCCTTTCTTGAAGTTGATCTTTTCCATTATGTGTAAGATAACGTTTCCAGAAACTTTAGTATATGAAACTGGGCAGTCATTTAATAATCCCCTGTCACCCTCCTGGCCTCCGCTTTCTGGGTAGAATGCGGTCTTGTCGAGTATTGCAATATTTTCTGAAACGTCTAGAACTTTAGCAGAGAACTTTGTTACGCCATCATAGTAAAGTCTTTCAGTGTCAGGCATATCATAGTGAATTTCCTTTTCACTTTCTATTGATTCCTTCTTCTCATGTCTTTCAGTTACACTCTTGTAAAAGTCCTTAGGTGGTTTTACCCCCATTACTTCAGGAGTAATCCCGTGTGAATCATACAACTCGATTAGTTTATCTTCAGATAGCTCTTCACCCTTTTCATTTAGCCTCTCAACTATCCTTCTTGACTTGTCTTTAGTATTTTCAAACTTCTCCATCTCATAAGAAATAATCTGACATATATCGCCTATATTTTCTTTGAGCTCGGGGTACTGCGGCATGAGATATTTTGCATGTTCTTCAATTACATTTTGTAATTCTATGTCCCATGAAAAACCTTCTATGAAGGAAAGGGCCCTTCTCAAAATTACTCTTAGATTGTAACCTCCGCCGACATTGGATGGTAGTGCCCCGTCTGAAAGTGCAAATAACAGCGACCTTGAATGGTCCCCAATTGAATATATTGCCTGGAGTGGCAAAACTTGTTTTTTTAGATACTCTTTGTTTGAGGATAGTTTCTTTGCTATGTTGTCCCAGACCTTTTCGATGTCTTCGACTTCATCCATGTTTAACATTCCAGAGTAAGGTATAAATCCTTTCAAGAATTCTTTATCGGGAGTAATACCTGTTCTTCTGTAAAGGTGATCGCATACTGTAGGGAAAACTGTTTCGTAACCAATTGGATTTGCAAGGGAAAACCAGGAAAATCTTTCCTGTCCTGCTCCCATATCAAGCACCTTCAGGTCAAGTTCTTTTCCGCCAGAAGGTGTGACTTCATACTCAATGTACACTTGATTTCCAAGCTCTAAACCTCTAGAGAAAAATTCCATACACGGTCCAAAATTTCCTCCGCCTGCCCATGCATCTTCATGAAATATCAATTCTTCTGAAGGTATGCCAAGCCCAGTTTTTAACCAGTCATAAATATCAGATAAAAATCTGTCTTGAGAGAACTCCTTTGGTGGGAAAAAGGCGTGTTGGCCTATCATGACAAAACCGGTGTAGTGCCTTAATGTGACACCAACATTATCAATATCATTGAACCTAACGCAGAACTGTGGCACCAATAAAGGATTTGCTGGCGGCTCCTGAACACCTTTCACCACATGCGGTTGGAAATCATAAATTGACGCCTGGACAAAATCTGTATCATCCCGCCATCTTGCAACAACAGGGTACCTCTTGATTATAGAATATCCCTTTTTCTCAAAAAGGGATGACATCTCTTTCCATACTTGTATGAAGTCGAGTTTCTTCTTTGCGGGAGAATTTTCGATGAATGAGTATCCCCCTTCACACTCAGGATCCCCACAAATATCTCTGTCTTTTACAGACCAAAAATAGGTACCACATTTTTTACACGCTTTTCTAGTAAAACCAAGTGATTTTAATGTATCCACTGCATAATATTTTTGATAATTTTGACTTGCTTTCTTCTTGAAATCTTTTTTTAACGCTCTATCGTCCATAATCCCACCAGGGCATCACTCTTTTATAGACATCTGATAATTCTGTTATATAATTTACTGTTAGTGATTGTGATGAAAGATAGAATCGAAAGGCTTTTTGGATATATCGCTAAGGAAAAGAAAAATGTCGATTGTGCGCTTATTTCAAGGTCAACTTTTCCTGACATTAACTTCTTTTATTTCAGCAATGCTTCAGGAGGTCTTTTTGACGGTTCTTTTCTAGTTTTATACCCTGATGGCACCTCAAAACTTTTTACCTCGACGATGGAGCAGGAAGCAGCTGAAAAATCCAAAGGCGATTTTGAGATCTATGTTTATAACTCTAGAGATGAGCGGATTAAGCTTCTTAAAGAG
>JAHKLW010000009.1 GCA_020854815.1 Methanofastidiosum sp.
GTAGGTTTTGAGATATTTGGCATAAAAAAAGGATTCTTCCTAGATAATTACCCAAAACCGATATATGAAAATGGGGTCCAGCTAAAAGACATGGTAATGCTAAAAAAAGAACTGATTTAATCATTTGTTAATTAATTGAAAGAATAAAAATTAAATTAAATTAATTCTCTTGATTTCCCTTTAGGATCTTTATTATCTGGGCAATTGGAAGTGAAGGCTTATTTCCTGCTTTTGCTAATCTACTGGGGGACCAGTTTATAATCTGATTAATTTCTTGGAGGTCGTATTTCATTTTGTCATCTTTATAGTTATATAGATCTTGTGCAAGCGCTATTGCATTATTGTTGTTCATTTCAAATCCTCCAAAGTGCATTAGGACAACAGTTTGCCCTGGATTTACAGTAACATAGTACCAATAGTAATTGACACGATCTTCTTCATCATTTAATCCACTTAGATAATCTATTCTGTCAGCGCCACCAGGCCCATCCCATACATGAGAAAGAGAAGGGTTAGATTTTGAATGTCCATCAAGCTCGTCATCAGTTACGACCCAGTAATCGTTTACATCTGCAAAAGTATCCCCACTTGAAGTCTTCACACATCGCGTATAGTCGCTAGAGCCAAGATCTGGGGTGTCGATTTGAACTTCAACAGTTATCAGGGTACTTGTGGGATTGTGGAGTATCTCAAGATATCTAATCCAGTTCCTGTCTTCTGGGAAGTAAACCTTTCTGTACACGATAAGATCTGACATGATTTCCGTATCAAGGACATACTCTCTACCGTCTGCTTCGGTCGTGTAATCGCCTGATGCAGAATACAGTGAACCATCTATATACAATATAAAAGCATTGTCATTATAAGTATCTTTTAAGAACCCATCTTTGCTCCTTGTATTATTATTATAAATCTGTCCAGTTTCTGTAACAAAATAATCGATGATAAAGTCTTTGATCTCTAAATCAAGATCATCACTAAAAACAGAGGTAACTCCAAAAATGCTTCCAAAAATTAATAACGTTATCAGTATAGAAAATTTCTTTTTCATAGTAATCACTGATTTTGATATCAATAATAATTATCAACAACTATATAAAGATATCGCATTCTAAAGATAAGCTAATCAGGAAATAACAGATTATAATCCCTTATTTCTTACTAGCCCACTTTTTGGCCGCTTTTGTGGGGAAAAGAGTTGCAAACACAGCTTGTTGCCACTTGAGGAATTTATCAATGCAATCTAAGCATATGTCTACACTATGGGATTCATCAATTTTCAATTGATTAAATTTTGGATCATATCTCTCGATTTCTTTCCTACATAATATGCAATCCATTATTATCACGTTCCATAATTATTTGTTTCAATAAATCTCTCACTCATTTTTTATAAGCAACATAGATATCTGCTTCTATCATTTTGTTATCTTTATAGAAGTGATGGGTAAAATATACATTTCCCCCATTATCGATAGAAGCCTCCCCTGCGAGAGGCGAAAACATTAGCTCGGGTTCTGTCCATGTTCCATTTACCCTTTTTGACCTCCAAAGACCATAGTCCCTACTAATCCACAATTCTTTTCCATCTGGAGAAATAACGGGCCACCCTTCATCTCTTGCAGTATTGACGTTTGTAACATTTTTTGGCTCAGACCATTCTCCTTTGGTATCTTTTTCCATGACCCAGAGATCTAATCCACCCTTTCCACCTGCCCTCGCAGAATGGAAATACAACTCATCGCCGTATATGTGTAACTCCTCAACTTCATAACTTTCGGGGAAATTGACTTTCACCCAATTTTTCCATTTATTGCTCGATGCGTCAAATTCAGCTGTGAACCAATTCATCCCTGTATATCCCTCTCTTACAGAACAAAAAAACATTGTATTATCCTTAACAAAGCTGCATCCATCTAAGGCCAATTTTCTGGGGTCCTGCAGAATAATTCTTTCAGGCTTGCTCCACGTATCTCCAGATTTATGTGAAACGTATATCCCAGTGACCCCGTCGATAAGTTGCTTTTCAACAGGTATGTTTACATCAGGGGTAAACCAAAAATAGAGGGTTTTACCATCTGGTAGTATAAAAGCAGAATCTTCACCACCTGCAGTATTAATTGGGTATGGCAAAGGAACTGGATCATAGTATTCTAGAGAATAAGATTTTGGAGGATTCGAATCTGTTTCAGGTGTCATTTTCACTGCGTTTGGCGGGATTTTGCTCTCCCTATCAATTAGTTCAATCTCTTTATTTGCACAGCCCATTACAGAGATCAAAAGTAAAATCCCCAATAATAGGGCAATTATCTTTTTATTCAGCATATATTCCCATTATTATTTATTTTCAAGAGATATAAGTTTACCGGGGAAAATAAATTATATAGTGTTGAAAATAAAGATAAAAATAATTAAAAAATAAATTTATGGGACAACTAGTTGTATCCTAATTGTGTCGAATATTCCATTTGGAGAGTACGCTACCATAGCAATATCGTAAGTTCCAGATTGAACGTTAGGTCCAACTGCAAATGTTGCACTGTAAGTTCCTATATTATGTGCTTTTATAGTCTGAGTAGTCGGAGTTAATTGAACTGTGACACCTTCTGGGAGGCCAATAAATCTTACTCTTGCGTCTTTTTGTGTAAAGAAACCTCTGTTCTCAACTTGGACCATTGCTTGCTGGATTCCTGGAGAGAGATTGAGGGACGAAAGAATCTTACCATCTTTAATGATAGTTGGTCCGCCTGTGATTGAAAGCGTTTCAATATCAACTTTTGGATACAAAATTGTGGCTGGAAGCGATGGTTTCGGAGTGCAGTCATAGCAACATTTCTGCTCAAGGCTAAATACTAAATAA
>JAHKLW010000010.1 GCA_020854815.1 Methanofastidiosum sp.
ATCTCCATTTGCCAAATAAAAAATATTTGGCAAGGGAGATTGACAAACAGGGGTGCAAGGCCAAGTGTTTGTATCTCCATTTGCCAAATAAAAAATATTTGGCAAGGGAGAGTGACAAACAGGGGTGCAAGGCCAAGTGTTTTTTTAAACTTCGTAAAACTTTTTATTTTAAAAAGTTTAATAAGCGATTAGATGTACAAGTTTTTACTAGCAAAAAAATAGCACAATATCTAAAAACCTTGACTTTGAGGCTCTTTTGGTGTAGAATTATAAATAGCTATTAAACAATTGTTAAAAATTTGCTATGAAGAACAATCTAATACCAAGACCGCCAATTGTAGTTGTTACTGGCCATATTGATCATGGCAAAACAACCCTATTGTCGTATATAAGAAAAAACAAAGCCATTTTAAATGAAAGTGGCAATATTACTCAACATATCAGCGCCTATGAAATAGAAGTTGATGTAGAAAATGAAAAAAGAAAAATAACTTTTTTAGATACTCCGGGACATGAAGCCTTCTCTTCTTTGCGTTCAAGAGGTGCCAAAATAGCCGACATTGCCATTTTAATTATTGCTGCTGATGAAGGTTTTAAACAACAAACAAAAGAAGCCCTTTTTCATATTAAAGCAAACAACATGCCTTTTATTGTGGCTATAAATAAGATAGATAAAAAAGATTCTAATCCAGACAAAGTAAAAAATGAACTTTCTCAAAATGAAATCTTTCTCGAAGGTAGAGGCGGAGATGTTCCTTGTGTAGAGATATCTTCTAAAGATGGGCAAAATATTGATTTATTGTTAGAAATGATTGTTTTAATGTCTGACATGAGAGAAGAAACAGCAAATCAAGATTCTTTTGCCAAAGGATATGTTTTAGAATCAAACATTGATCCTAAAAGAGGCATAGTCAGCACCCTGATCATTACGGACGGAACTATTAGTAAGGGAGATACTATCTATACTACTACAGCAGAGAGTAAGGTTAGAATATTAGAAAATTTTGCTGGACAGTCAGAACCATCACTTAGCTTTTCTTCCCCTGCTTTAGTTATTGGCTTTGATCAACTACCTGAGCCAGGCAGCAAATTTGTTGCTGGCAAAAATATTCCTCAAGAAGAAATAGAAAATATAAAAGAAGAAGCCAAGATCAATTTTTGTAAAAATCAAATAATCGGAGAATACAAAGAAGGCCTGGAGGAAGAAATAATTAATCTAATTGTTAAAACTGATTGCGTAGGCTCTTGCGAAGCACTAATAGAAAGCTTAAAGGTTTTGGCAAAAGAAACCGAGGCGATTTTTAAAATAATTGACAACAGCATTGGAAATGTTTCTGAAAAGGATGTAAAAGCTGCTGAATCAAGCAAAGCTATGATTATTAATTTTAGAGTAAAAGTCGATAGTGAGGTAAAAAATTATATAGAAAGAAATAGTTTAAAAATTATTGAAGGAGAAACAGTTTATAAAATAATCGAACAGCTTGAACAAATTTATTTAAGCAAACAAGAGTTAAAACCAATTCTAAAAGCTAGATTAAAAATTTTAGCTACCTTTAATGATTCAAAAGGGTTCAAGGTTGTTGGCGGAGAGCTTTTTGAAGGGCAAATAAATAACAAAGAAAAGTTTGAAATAAAAAGAGAAGATATTTTAATCGGCACAGGGTCTATCAACGGCATTCAATGCCAAAAACAAAAAGTTCAAACTCTAGGAGCCATAAATGAATGTGGCTTAATGGTCAATTCCAATGAGGAAATTTTAAAGGGAGATATTTTAGAATTTTATCAATAAAAAATATGGACAAAAAAATAAAAACACAATATTCAAGAGCTGAAGAAGTTGGTAAGTTAATTGCTCAATACATCAAAGATAATGACTATCATGATCGCAACACTTTAGTAACAGTAACAGAAGTAAAACTAAATGAAAAACTTGATTTAGCAAAAGTTTTTTTATCTGTTTATCCAGAAGAAAAAATTATACCAGTTTTTTCTAAAATACAAGATGATCGCAGAAGCATCCAAACTTATATAAACAAAAAACTAGCTTGCCGATTTGCACCAAGGATAGAGTTAAATTTAGAGATGTAGTTGAAAAAAAGATATACTTTTGCTATAATTAATATAGCAAATGGTCACGTGGCGAAGTAGCTAACGCTGCGGTCTGCAAAACCGTTATTCGTGGGTGCAATTCCCACCGTGACCTCAAAAAATTAGTATAAAAAAACCAGCTTTTAAAAGCTGGTTTTTTTGATAAGGGAATTTTTAAACCGAGACAATGTTATCTTCAAAAATTACACGCACCATCTCGACCAGAAACTAAGTTACAAGTAACAAAAACAAGACCTTTAGCAAGGACAGCTACAGCAAGACCAACTAAAATAAAAGCTAGTCTTCTTCCGTTTTCCTTTACTTTGTCGTCTTTTCCGCCAGAAGTAACATAGTTTAAGGCAACTACCAAAATAAATATAACTGCTAAAACCAATAACACATAAAAGAACCAGTTAATTAATGTTTGGATAGTTCCAAAGATGTCGGAAGTGTTTTGAATAGGGGTTGGAAGTTCAACTCCTGGACCCATCACTTGCCCAAAAGTAACAGCAGGAGCAACGAGAAAAGCTAGCACCACTAAAGAGATAAATTTTTTCATAATTTTTATTTATTTATTTATTAATTTTTTAAAAGAAAGTACAAAGACTTGAATCACCTGAAATCAAATGGCAAGTAACATAAACAAGACTTTTTGCTAAGATAGCAATGGCGACTCCAATAAGAACAAAGCCCAAATTTTTTGAAGCAACACTAGTTTTTGTGCTATTGCCTCCAGAGATCATATATTGATACCCTACGTTTAATATCATAAAAACAGCTATGGCAATCAAAATAAAGAAAAATCAATTGAGTAAATTATTTATCACCTGGGTGACTGACAAATTAGGAACTTTCATTTGAAGAATGTTTGGGTCAGCCAAAGCCATTCATGGCAAAAAAGCAACAGAAAAACTTAAAAATATTTTTAAAAATTTTTTCATATCTTTTTTTTACGACCTTTTATTTATATAGTTAATTATATACAAAAAACATTAAAAAGTCAATTGTTTTTAAAAAGAACCAAAATCTCAATTGGAGCCACTGCCACCAGGGGAATTAGGAGGTATAAAACTAGAATCTACTGGCACAGATACATTTTCATCAATAGTAATTCCTTCAGTGCCACTAAGAGGTACAAAACCAGCACCATCATTTGTTGGCGGAGATATTTTACCTGGACCACTTACTTCTTCTCATACTGTAGTTGGCTCCCCTGTCAAGACATAATGAGTTAGTGAAATAATGCCTTTTGATAGAAGTATTATAGCAATCCCAATAAGTACGTTAAAAATAACTCTGCCAGCCATAGCTGCTTTTTCTGGCTTCCCTTGGCTAGTCATATAAATATAGCCAGCCCACATTATTACAAAAACTCCCATTGTTATAGCCGCCCACAAAAGAAAACTAAGCACCCGGTCTATTATGTCAAAAATATCGCTAGAATCACCAAGAGGGTTTTCTATTTGGTAGTTTGCGTTTACCCATGAAAAACAAAGTCCAAAAACAAGAACAACAGCTATAAAAGAAAATATTTTTAAATGCTTTTTTTGCATAGTATTAAGTTGAAAATTTTTATTATTAATTGTTAAAAAGTTAAGGGTTTATTGTTGTGGCAGTTGTTGGTGGATGGCAATCAATCTTAAATCAACTCTTCTGTAATAATTCTCCTGAGGGGCCAGTAAGTTTTGGCGCTAAAAGCCAGACCATAGTGTTAATAATAGTTCACGACAAAAGAATAACTAAAATGCCAATCAAGGTTCTTTTAATTAAATTAAAGCCAGCGGCTTTATTTTTACCACTGCCAATATCAGTAATAATTAAAAAACCAGCTCAAAGTATCATAAACATCGCCACATAAACCAAAACAATTTTTATAAATCAATTTATAAGTGTTTGTGCCAAAGCAATCAAGTCACAAATAGTGCAGTCAGGCTGGCCTAAGCTTCTTATTCCACAAGGAACTAGAGCTGCGTAAGCAACTATAGGAACCACTATTAAAATTAAGCTTAAAATAAGAAATTTTTTCATAGTTTAGTAATTAGAAAGAAGAGTTGTTAATCTTTGGTTCAATCTATTGATGGCTTCACGATAATCTCTTGTTGAGTTTCCTTGGTCAATAGCCTCTTTGAATAAGTTATCAACACCTAGATGATTTGGATTATAAAAAGACTTGGCGTTTAAAGTTTGTCTAGCAAAAACACCCAAATCAATGTCGTCATACAAAAAGCTAATCATAGTTCTGTGAGCTGGTGGCAATTTTTTAAGTTGATGTAAATTTTTTAAGTTTGTTTGGTTATTTGCCTGGTTTAAAATTGTTCAAGCAAGATCTTTTTGCTTTGAATGTGCTGAAACTGAAAAACCTCAGAAACGACCAAAGTTTACAATTGGGCTGTTAGCAATATTTGGCATTTCCGAAACACCAAACCTTAAGTTTGGATTTTTTTGTGAAATCATTTCTCTGTCTTTAAAATAACCAATAAACATAGCCAATCTATTTTGAGCAAAGGCATCTAAATCATTACCAAAGGCTCTTGACCAGCCATAAAACTGACTAGTTGGCTGGTAAAAATCACAATAAAAATTTAAAGCATTTTGGCCAGGATTAACAGATTGATTGTTTAAGACAGCATTGTCATTTAAAACAGCCCTAGTTCTTGTTTCGTTGATAATTTGGCCATTTGATTGCATGATCAATAAGCTTAAAATATCTGAAGCATTTTTTATGCTTGAGCTATCGCCCATGCCAATAACAGCTCTTTGCAATCGGTTTTGATTATCTAACTGTCTTAGCCTAGGTATTAAGTTGCGAACATCTGTTCAGGTTCTTGGTCCTGCAGGTATAGCTAGACTGTCAAAAATATTTCTATTGTAATATAAAGCCAAGGTGTCTATTGATAGAGGAGAAATATAAAGATAGTTACTAATAACAGCTTCTTTTTCAATGATAGTTGGAAAATCTCTTTGAATGGTGCCAATGTTATAGCTCTTATTATCTAAATTAAAAGGATAAATAAGCTTTCCAAATTGGCCTAATTGAAAGTTGTTAACCATAAAAATATCAGGACTCTCGTTTCGTATAAAGGCATTAAAAAGTTTTTGTTCATATTCTTCGGGTTTTATTTCCTGGTACTCAAAGGTAACCTGAGTATTTTTTAGTCGAATATTTTTCCCTCCAACATAGGTATTAAATTCTTGCTCTGATAAGTGTGTTCCCCAAACTGTCAAAGTAATATTTCTACCAGTAAATTGTAAAAGATTGGCTCCAAAGGCAAAAACTAAAACAACCAACCCAGCCAAGAAAAAAATACGATATTTTTTAAAAAAGTTTTGTTCCATATTTATTTTTTAATTAATATTAAACCAAAATGTGTATTAGAAGGTTTTAATGTTTCTTTTAAGGTAAATCCATTTTCTTTTGCTAGGATTAACAATTCTTCTTGCTTTATTGGGTAAAGATTTTCATTAAAAGGAATTTTAAAAATTTCTCAATCTATAACCACCAAAAAACCATTCGGTTTTAAGAGTTTTTTTGCTTCCGAGATAAATTTTTTCTTATCTTTTATTTGAAAAAGCATGTTTACAACAGTTACCATATCAAAAGAACTAGCCATGCCTGAGCTAAAATTTTTATTTTCTAGATCAATTACTTTAGTTTCAATCAGATGTCCAACATTGTTATAATTGGCTCTCTCTCTTAAAAAAGACAAAGAAGATTCTTGAATATCAAAAGCTAAAATTTTACCGCTGCCATGAAGTGATTTTGCTAGTTCAATAGTAAAAATGCCAGAGCCACAGCCCAAGTCAGCGATAGACATGGTTTCTCATATCGGCAATTTTTTTATTAATTCTGTTGGGTGTAAAATACCTATCATAAAGAATATTTAATTTGTTTGTATGTATTTTAGTATATAATATTTTTAAGAAATATTCAACAGTAAAGCCCGTTAAAACAAAATGTTTTAACGGGCTTTATCTAAAAGATAGCTATTTCTGAAACTTTGTCATCTTCATCAATTCTCATAACTTTAACGCCCTGGGTGGTTCTACTTAAAATTGGAATATCCACTAGCTCAGTTTTTAAAATCAACCCTTGTTTTGAAACACTGATTAAAATTTGCTCTTCATTCACTAGCCTGCTAGTTACCAAAAGACCAGTTTTAGGAGTTATTTTAAAGGTTTTAATTCCTGTGCCACCTCTTTTTTGGACTCGGTAGTCTTTAACTAAAGTTCTTTTGCCAAAACCAAAGTCACTGATAGAGATAATTGAAGCATTTGTTTTTGCTAATGACTTTGACACAACAATCATACCAACAACTTCATCGTCTTTTGCTAATTTTATGCCAGTAACACCAGAGCTAGCCCTTCCCATAGAACGAACATCTTTTTCAGAAAAAGTAATGGATTGCCCTTGTTTAGTAGTTAAGCAAATTAAATCATCTCCAGTTGAAAAAACTGCTCATTCTAGTAAATCATCCCTTTCTAACTTAATAGACAGAAGTCCGTTTTTTCTTATGTTTTCAAACTCACTTAAAGGAGTTTTCTTTACCACGCCCTTTTTAGTCGCCATAAACAAAAATTGTTTGGACTTGTCTCTTGTTGGGTTATAGCCCAAAACGACATTTACTTTTTCGTCATTAGATAGGTCAATAAAGTTTTGTATGGCTTTACCTTTTGATTCTCTGGAAGCGTCATTAATATCATAAGCTAATGCTTGATAAACCTTTCCTTTATCAGAAAAGAAAAGCAAATTGTCTTTGGTATTGATGTTAAGAATGTGATCAAGGAAATCGTTTTCTCCGCTATGATAAGCAATCACACCTTTGCCGCCTCTTTGTTGGGTTCTTAAAACACCAGTATTCATTCTTTTTATGTATCCGTTTTGAGACAAAGTAATTAAAACATCTTCTTCGGGGATCAAGTCTTGCTCATTTATTTTATCCGGCAAGCCTTTAATAACCTTTGTTCTTCTTTCGTCTTGGTGTTTTTCTTTTATTTCAGCAAATTCGTCTTTTAATATTTTAACAACCTTTTTTTCATCACTTAAGATGGACTCATATTCTTTTATCAACCCTTGTTTTTCTTTTAGCTCATTTAAAATTTTCATTTTCTCAAGCTTGGCTAAAGATTGTAACCTTGTCTCTAAGATCACATTTGCCTGCACTTCTGTAAATTTAAATTTCTTGCAAAGTTTGAGATTAGCATCTTCTTTGTTTTCTGACTTTTTAATTATTTCAATAATCTCGTCAATATGGTCTAAAGCGGTTTTTAACCCTTCTAAAATATGCAATCTATCTTTTGCTTTTTTAAGTAAAAATTGAGTTCTTCTTACGATGACCTGTTTTCTAAAGCTAATAAATTCATTTAAAATATCTTTAAGAGAAAGTAATTGTGGTTGCAAGCCGTCTTCAATCAAAGCAATGGTGTTTATATGAAAATATTTTTCTAAGTCAGTATATTTAAATAATTGATTGACAATACTTTTAGGATTAGCCCCCTTTTTTAGATCAATCGTAATAGTGAGACCTTTTTTGTCCGACTCATCTCTTATGTCTTTTATATTTATTATTTTTTTATCTTCTATCAAATGAGCTATTTTTTTAATCAATTCAGATTTGTTTACCATATAAGGTATTTCTGTTATAACGATTTGAGATGTTTTATCATTTTCTACAATTTCAACAGTGCCTCTAATTAAAACCTTTCCCTTGCCAGTAGCATAGGCTTCTTTTAAGGTATCTCAACCATAAATGGTTCCCCCAGTTGGAAAGTCAGGCCCTTTAACAAATTGCATCAAATCATCAGTGTCGCAATTTGGGTTTTCTACAGTATAAACCAAGGCATCCATTATTTCAGTTAAGTTGTGTGGAGGAATGTTAGTAGCCATGCCAACAGCAATACCTGTTGCCCCATTGAGCAAGAGCTGAGGTATTTTAGTTGGCAAAACTTTGGGTTCTTTTAAATTATTGTCATAGTTTGGTACAAAATCAATGGTTTCTTTTTCTATATCAATAAACATGTCATCCGCTATTTGTTTCATTCTGCTTTCAGTATAACGAGAGGCTGCAGCAGGATCTCCATCAATCGAACCAAAGTTTCCCTGACCATTAACCAGAACATATCTTAAGGAAAAATCTTGAGCCATTCTAACCAAGGTATCGTAAATTGCCATATCACCATGAGGATGATATCGTCCCATGGTATGGCCAACCACCAAGGCAGATTTTTTAAATTTTGTAGTTGGTCCAAGACCCAATTCTTTCATAGAATATAAAATTCTTCGCTGAACCGGCTTTAAGCCGTCACGACAATCAGGAATAGCTCTTGAAACAATAACAGACATCGCATAGTCAAGATAGCATTCCTTAAGCTCTTGGCTTATGTCGTAATTAAAAATTTGTTCTTCAGGTTTGTTTTGTATTATTTTTTTATCCGCCATTTTAATAGTTTATTATTAAAAATTTAACTTTGTAAAATAATTAATCTCATGGGAGATTCTTCATCTTGACTGATGTGGTTTTTTCTTATATTAAGCTTATCCATTTTTTCTGGTGTCAAGCCAATTTCTTTAACAAACTTATTTACGGATTCTTCTTTGGAATAGTGCATAGGAATAATTATTCTTGGTTCTATTTTCTTTATTAAATCAACAGCTTCGCTAGCCGGGTTTTCTCTAAAACTTCCAGCAATCGGAATTAGCAATATATCAACATCGCCCATTTTTTCCAATAAATCATCTTTGATTTTTTTTTCGCCAAAATCACCTAAATGAACTAGCCTAATATCTTCGCTGTCAACAACAAAAACAGTATTTTTACTTAAAGTTGCTCCATTGTCATGGTTTGTTTTTATGCCTTTAATAAAAATATTATTTATTTCTATTTCTCCCGGCGTGTTTAAAATAAAAGGGTCTCCCATAATTAAATCAATGTTGTTGTGGCCATTATGATTATGGGTTGATAAAGCTATATCAGCCTTAAACCTAGACGGCTTAATGCCAACAGCATCTTCAGAAAAAGGGTCAATTGCTATAATTTTTCCTTGAGTTTCTATTTTGAAAAACGAATGAGACATTCAGTTTATAATCATATTTTTAGTTTATATTTTTTGTGCAAACATATTTTATCAAATATTAAGATAAAAAACAACACTGCCTTTTGGCAGCATTGTTATTATTCCTTTGTTCTAGGTGTTTTAATCCATACCAGCTCTCTTTTTTTGTAATAACCCAATGAATGCTTCACAAAAGCTGAAAAGAAAGGAAAAGGATACAAGAAAACAATAAAAGGTATTAAAAATGAAACTTTCAACATAAAAACAACTAGTTCAAAAAATATTTTTACATGTGATTTATTATATTCTATGTAGCGATTATAATGGAGGAGTAAAATTAAAGAAAACAAAAGCAGTGGTAAGCCAGCCATTGAAAAAATAGAAGCCAAGGATTGTCTTAAAATAAAAGTAGCAGAAAAGAATCCCACCCACTGTTGCACCCCAAGAATAATAACAATATTTCTGATCAAATTAGTTGTTAAGACTACCAAGCTTAAAATGGTCAACAAAAAGAAAATTGTTCACTCGCCTGGCCCATAAAAGCATAGTTTAAAATATAAAGACCGAGCTTTTTTACCCAACTGGTCCTTTCTTTTTCTTAAAGGCTTTAAATTTTTAATAACTTCTAGTTGGCCTAAAGCTCAGCGATGTCTTTGTTTTAAAAAAGTAGCCATATTAACAGGGGTTTGTTCTGTTGATGGGTAAGGTAAAAAATAAGGCCAATCATTTGTTTCTAAGTAAATAGTTACTCCCAGATCAAGGTCTTCAGTAATAGAATGATAGTTAAATCCTTTTACAGCAAAAAGAACATCTTTTTGAATAAATAAGTTTGTTCCTCCCAAAAAAGGAAGTCAGGTCATTATTCAAGGCAAGAAAAATTCATGAGTAAAAGACTGCCCCAAGGCAACAATTTTAGAAAAAGTAGAAATGCTTCAAAAATTACGACATTGCAACACAGGCATTTGAAAAACTTTTTTATGAGGATGCTTTATATTTTCTTTTGCTATTTCAGATAAGCAGTTTTTATCTGGATGATCGTCAGTATCAAAAAAAGCAAAAAAATCTGTCTTTTCATTAAAGTGGTCAAACATCTTTGTAAATACATAGTTTAAGGCTCTTCCTTTTGTAGATTTTATCTCTTGTCCAGTTAATTTGCCTTTAAATTCTCCATCAAAATCATAAGGCACATCAACATTTATTATTCTAACATTTTTATCTTTAAGAGTTTCTATGGTTTGCGTAACTATTTGTTGAGTGGTTATTTCATTGCTTTTTGATGCCAAAGTTTCTTTTTCATCGGTAACCACAATAATTTCAAATCGATCTTTAGGATAATTAAGTTCAGTTAATTTTAAAATGGTATTTTTTACTACATCAGTTTCATTTCTTGCTGGCACCAAAATGGAGAACATAGGAAAGTCAATGTTTTTTTCCAAGACAAGCTCTTTTAACAGCTCACAGCTAGTTTTTTTTAGCTGTTTCATTTTTATTTTTGTTTTAAAAAATACATAAATAGTTCTAATCAAAAATAAAACAGCTAAGCTTGCCACCAATCTAATTCATAGACTAGAAGGAATATTTAAAATTTTATAAAACCAAGGTGGCGTTAAATCAATAATGGCAAAAGAAATATTTTGTAGTCAGTTCATTTTTATTTTTTACTATGACGATATTTTTTAATTTGTTCGTGGTGGCCGCTCAACAAAATTTCTGGCACAGCTCAAATTTTTTTAGCTCTAGCTGGTTTAAATTTTGCTGGCCTAGTATATTGCGGATATTCCAAAAAACCATCTTCTTTAAAAGACTCTTCTTCTAGGGACTTTTGATTTCCTAAAACATTAGGCAACAGTCTTGTTATGCCTTCGGTCACAATCATAGCTGGTATTTCTCCTCCAGCTAAAACATAATTTCCCACAGAAATTTCTTCGTCAGCAATATAATCAATAATTCTTTGATCCACACCTTCAAATCTTCCGCAAACCATAATGATCTTTTCATATTTTTTATAATTCACCAAATCTTTTTGAGCTAAAGTTTTTCCCTTGGGAGAAAATACCATGATTTTTGTTTTCGTTTTTTTGTTTTTAGTAATATCCTTTATTGCTCTTCAAACAACATCAACTTTTAAAATCATACCAGCACCACCTCCATATGGCTTGTCATCAACAGTGCCGTGCTTATCTAAAGCATATTTTCTCAAATCATGAATATCTATTTTAATTATTTTTTTATCCAAAGCAGTTTTAATAATAGCTTGACTAAAATAGCTATCAAATATTTTTGGATAAATAGTTAAAATATGAAATTGTTTTTTGTTTTTTTTCATAACAAAATATTAAAAACCAGCTGTTAATATTTTTATTGGGTCATAATAGCCATATTTTAACGGGCTTACTGGAACATAGCCAAAGCAAGGTCCAGGCAAGCCTGTTTTTTGTATACAATCATTCTCGCCCTCACTGTTTGTTAGTGTTGGAGCAGATTTTATTTCAAAGTGTAGGTGTCTGTCAAGATAGCCACTAGCATTACAGCCGTCATCACCTATTCTTCAATAGTTTTGGCAGCCATAACCACTAGCACCAGTCAAACCAATTTGCTCCCCACTCTTTACTTCCTTGCCAGCATAGATATTTTGGGAAATAGTTTCAAGGTGGGCGTATAGACTATAAAACTCTCTGTCTTCTATAATATGTTTTATAATAACCGTATTTCCAAAACCAAAATCATCATTGCCCATAATTTGTATTTTTGCAACCTCTCCATCATAAATAGACATAACTGGTTCCGGACTGTTTGTCGACATATCAACCCCTGCATGTTGTAAATATTCGCCATGAATTTTTAGAGGACTATTAAAATCTTGTCTTATCCAATATTTTTCAGGATCAATGGGAGAAGAAAACCCTTCTTTTATTTTTTCCTTAGGTACAGATTGGTCAAAAACAATAAATCTCATGCCATATTCAGCAAAATCATAAATTTGTTTTGCGTTTTCATTAGAAACTCTTAAACAACCTCCACTAAACTGGCTGTTTACTTCTTCACCACTAGGGTAATAAGGAATGCCATGGATAAAAAAATCTTGATGAAACTGAACCGAGTAAGGCATAAAAACATCAACAATGCTTGATCTTAATAAATTATATTTTGCCCCTACCCGGAAGTAGTTTGTTGGCGATTGAAATCATAAATGCCTTGGTCCTTTATGAAGAATTTCAAAATAATTTTCCACCAAGCCATTTTTTAATAGAAAAACTTTCATAGCTGATAAATCAACTAAAATACTTTTTGGCTCGTCAGCTATGTAGCTAATAGGACTAGGCTCCGCTCTTTTTAAGAGCATAGTTTTTTTGTCAGCTTCAACCTCCTTTTCTTTTTTTAGGTTATAAGCCTTTGGTTGAGTTATTTCAATGTTGTTTTCACTTTTTAGGTAATCAATTGATCATAAGCCAATAGCTATAAGCAAAAACAAAAATAAAGCAGCTAGATACTCTCTTTTTTTCATCTTTTCAAGTTTATTTCTTTTCTTTACTACATTCTAGCATAAAAACATTATAAAAAAAAGGGGGGCTTTCGCCCCCCTAGATTTCTAAAAATATATTATATTTTTAGGTCGTCAATTGCATCAGTTACACGATCTACTTCTTGAGAAGCTTGTGGTCCTTGAGTTCCAGGGATTTTAATATTAACTCTTGCTTGGTTTTTAGCACCAACAATCTTTAATATTGTTCTGATAGATTGGATTGTGTTTCCTTTACGCCCTATCAAATGACCCATATCTGAAGGATCGACATCTACTGTTAAAAGGACACCTCTTTCATCGATTTGGCGGTCAATCTTGACAGCTTTTGTTTTTCCTACAATCGATTTTAAATTTGTTTCTAAAACGACTGTATCATTAAATTGTTCCATTGTATAACAATTATAATACTTTTTTTAATAAGACAACTCCCGACCTTTTAAGAATTATCTTATGCATATATTATATCATAAAAAAATTTTTGTCAAGTGTTTGTTTGTTAATTTCCAAATGATCAGTTTTTTGTTTGGAAATTATCAATTTAAACAGGGGTGCAAAATTCTACCAGTATTTTTTATTGAATTTGCCAAGTGTTTGTTTGTTAATTTCCAAATGATCAGTTTTTTGTTTGGAAATTATCAATTCAAACAGGGGTGCAAAATTCTACTAGTATTTTTTATTGAATTTGCCAAGTGTTTGTTTGTTA
>JAHKLW010000011.1 GCA_020854815.1 Methanofastidiosum sp.
AAATACTTCAAATCAATAGAAGAGTTCATGAACTTCTACAACAAGAAGCGACCCCATATGAGCTTGAATCTTGACGTGCTTGAGACGCCAGAAAAGGCATTTTACAGAAAGCTAGAATCTGGCAGTAATTTGCCAGATACTACCTAAAATAGGGGAGATTTTTTAATGAAAGGAAAAGGAAATAATTACAGGATAAGACATAATAGGAATTTTCAGTTAATTTTATATGTTATGGAGTAGATGAATATCCGTATGACATACGTAATTAGAAGTAGTGGAAAAAAAGAAGAATTTGACGCAGAAAAACTAATATCTTCAATTATGGCTGCTGCGAGTGAGGCCGGCATAAGGGACGATGCAAGATTACAGGCAATAATTGATAGTGCCTCATCAAATACTATCTTTTATGCAAAAAATAAACAAGAAGTTCAAACAAAAACACTAAAAGATATGATACTAAGCCAAATAATAAGAATCGGTATACAGATGGCAATTCAGAAATTTGGGGCCAATGCATCAAAAGAAAATGTACTTAGCGAGTTAATTAACGCTGGATTGGATATGTCTAAGAGTTCGAAATCAAGTGCATCAAGCGATGCTTTAAGTGAGATTTTGGGAGCATTGATGCAGGGAGATTCTAGAACTAATTCATCTAGCGATATCCTAAGTGATCTATTGGATGCAGGATTACGGATGTCTAACAAGAGCTCTAGGAGTAATGAGCCAAACGATATCTTAAGTCAGTTATTGGGTTCAGGAATGCAAAAGAGTTCAAGAGCAAATTCATCAGATGATGATCTAGAGAACATCATAAAGACAGGTATGAAGCTAGCCAATGCATGGATGAGATACAACAGATAATAGGCATTAAAAATCTCAATCGAACTAGAATAGTTTAATTTTATTTTTAATATTTTTATAAAAAATATAGGTAGATAAAATGAAATCGGACAGACTCACTTCAGATACTTTACAGAAGATAAAAGATGTAGAAAAAGAACTTATAGCCTTGAAAAATGAATATCTTTCAAAACAAGACCCTATAATAAAAGAAAAGATGGAACAAAAGAAAAAAGATTTAGATAAACTCAGGGCGTATTATAAAGACCATGTGATGACTTCATGCAACGAAAGTTTTGAGGCTAAAAGAAGAAGACTATCAAAGTATGATTGAGGGTTACTCAACTTTAATAGATCTTAATCCCTTTATTCCTAACGAAGGAATATTGAACTTCTCGCCTTCATATAACACTAGCTCATCAGTAATCTCAGTAATTAGATATTCTTTTTCAAAGTTATTTTCTGCAGTTAAAATAGCTTTAGTTGCACCTTCTTTTGGTAATGCTTTTGTTAATATTTGAGATAGCGTGGCAGAATTGTATTTATTATCTAAGATATCTTGAATTGAATAAAATATGTTTAAATCTCTACCACTAAAGTATACCACATTGGTAACATTCCCATAGATTGAAAGGGATTTTGAAACATCAATGAATTCAATTATTTTGAGTTTCTTTAGCCAGTTGCATTTGCACCCATATAAGGGGTCAGATATTACCTTTAATGGAGCGCCTTCTTCTTCAGATAATAACTTTCCTTGCTTCTTATAGCTTGCTATTACCTTTTCTCTGTATGGAATGCTAACAAGATAAAAATCCTCCGAAATATAGTTCACTATACCACTATCACCAAAGTTAGAAATTCTTGGCCCTTCCCAAATAACTTCTCTTTTTTCTTTATCAATAACTATTTCTGTTATAGTTGTACTTTGCATAGAATATAAATCTTCAAATTGATAAGTTTTGATATTTTCTCCTTGAATCACATAAAATGGCCATTCAATTTTTTGACCACACCCAATTGATCCTAAAATTAATATAAAAAAAATTAGGAAAAAATAAAATTTAGAAGATTTCATATTACTTCCACTCTTCTTAAGTTATTAATCCAAAATCCAGATGCATATCCGGGCATAATCAGTCTAAAATCGTCAGTTATGAGTATATTTTCTTTAGAATATGCTTCTTGGAATGAAACTTCTTTTGAATATCCATCTGATGCAATAAATTTAATTGATGTAGCAGTATCTGCGTATCTAGCTCTATCTAGTATTGCAACTAATGGTACCCCTGTGTATGTCCCCATTTCTCCTTTGAATTCAGCTTGAATAGTTTTCTTTTCAAATCTGCCTAAATCTTCTGGAGTTAATACTATTGTAACTTTTGTGTTTCCTGTAACAACTAATGCATTTGAAGAATCAAGTAGCTTTATTTCTTTTAACCAAGTTAACCAAAGCTTTCCTGGTTGATCGGGTATTACAATCTGTATAGGTCCGCCTGTTTCTTGTGTTAACTGAACTCCTTTTTCTGCGTAGCATAAATATGCTCCATCGTATTCATCCTTCACAAGAGTAATCATGTATCCATCTTCTGCAACGAAAGATATGTATTCAGGTTGGACGCCATAGCTAGTTAGTATGTCCATTAGTTTTACGCCAGTATAATTGCTTGGAATTTCTGTTCCAGTTGACTTAACAAGAGTGGCATCAAAAGTTTCAGCTTTCATCGTCTTAAGTTGGCTTAAAGACAAAGTTTCGCTATGCAGTCCTGTAAAATTCACCGTATAATCGGGTGTAGCGGGTACATTTTGAGTTGTACATCCTAAACTTAATACTAAAACTAGTATTGCCAATACTGGTATATAATTTCTATTCAAACAATCACCAATTTATGATATTATTTTTGAATATATAAGCGTTATGTCTAATAAATCATGACTATGGGAAATCTTTTAAGCGATATATTAGATAAATTATATCGTGAAGAAAATATTGCTGCCTCTAATTTCAGTGATTATTATCATTTCGCTATCAATAGGGCATAGATCCATAGATTTAGAAGGAGGGGTACTTAGGGATAATAATACTATTTGGTCAAAATCCCCCTATATGACTCTCACCGTTAATAATTATTCAATTGTTCCTAAGAAAATGGAGATTTCAATATTAAACATAAAAAAAGAGAGTATAATTGAAATAAATGGCCAATCTCGAAGTATAAACCCAAATGATAAACTAGTGTTAGATTTACCATCTCTATCTCAGAATAAATATTTTATTAAATCACCAGAAAAGGATAATTTGAGATTTGCAATTGTTGGTGACTCAAGACCAGATAGCTCTAAAGATCCTTACCCTAGAGTCTTCAAAAAGATAATGCATGATATAGATTCAGAAGATTTAAATTTTGTGATACACCTTGGTGATTTTGTAATTCATGAAGAAAAAAAATATTTTGATGAATTTGAAGAAATTATAGGAAACTATGATACTCCCATTTACACTATTATTGGAAACCATGATGGTGATGTTGAGGGCGGATCTTTATACAAAGAATATTATGGAGATACATTCTACAGTTTTACTTATATGGGGACTAAATTTATTATTTTAGATAATTCTATTGGGCTCTTAAATCAAGAAAATATTTCATTTCTAGAAAATGAATTGAAATTTGATGGTGAAAAATTTGTTTTTGTACATATGCCTCCTTTTGATCCAAGACCTTCGGGAATACATAGAATGCTAGGGGGAAAGGAATTCATTAAAACTGTAGAAAAGAATAACACTAGTATTGTATTTTCTGGTCATGTCCATATGTATCATCAAGTTATCCAGAATAATACTAAATACATAATCACCGGGGGAGGAGGTTCTCCCATATATGCAAGTGAAGAAATTGGTGGATTTTATCACTATTTGATTTATGATCAAGGAGATATAGATTTGATTAAAATGGAGAATTGATATGAAAAAGCAATTAACAATTAATCAAAAAAACAAATACTATTTTTCTACAAAAGATCTTGTAACTATTGCCATTATATCTTCTCTTGGAGGCGTACTATCTACCTACGTGGGTTATCTAGGTAATCTAATTAATAGGTTCTTTGGAGTACCTTTTGGAGCGGGACAATTCATGGCCGGCCTCCACATGTTTTGGGTAATTTTTGCTATTGGTATGTTAAACAAAAAAGGAACCGGTACTTTTGTTGGAATATTAAAAGGGTTTGTTGAGTTTTTATCAGGAGGTAAACTAGGCCTATTTGTGATAGTTTTATCTGGTATTCAAGGATTGATTGCTGATCTATCATTTTTACCATTTAAAAAAGATTCTACCACAGGCTACATTATTGCAGGGGGACTTTCAACAGCTGCAAATGTCTTTATTTTTCAGATATTTTTTGCCCCATATGAAGCATTGCCTTTAT
Source organism: Methanofastidiosum sp. (assembly GCA_020854815.1). NCBI lineage: Archaea > Methanobacteriati > Methanobacteriota > Candidatus Methanofastidiosia > Candidatus Methanofastidiosales > Candidatus Methanofastidiosaceae > Candidatus Methanofastidiosum > Methanofastidiosum sp. The sequence continues at coordinate 4,270 of JAHKLW010000011.1, forward strand.
TTTTAGCCATTTCTGTTGTTGCCCTTATCTCAGGTTTTGTTTTTGCAGGAGTATTCCCTAAGAATGTAGTTGAATTATTCAAAGTTAAGGTAAAAGAAGGAGAGAAAAAATTATCTATAAAAAATAGTGTGACAATAGGAATCGTTGCAATTTTAGCTCTTGGTGCTGCCTCTTATTATTTAACACAACCATTAACAAAAGATGGGATAGATATAAGCGGGAATGTAGAGAATCCTTATGTATTTTATCCACAAGATTTTAGAAATGAAGAGATTACTGTTAACGCTGAACTCCAGGGAGATTATACCTATGTTGAACCCAAAGAATACAAAGGTGTGCCATTAAGCTCTATTGTAAAGAACTCAAATCCCCAAGGAAATAAAATAAGAATTATCGCCAAAGATCTATATGAAGTAAGTTTTTCGCTTGAAGAAATATATGGCAACGATGAAGTTATAATTACAGAAAACAACGGATCTTTTACTCTAGTTGCTAAAGGATATGCAGGAGGATATTGGATTAGAGATATCACTAGGATTGTGATAGAGTAATGATTAATATCAGGGATTTCTCTTTTTCATATTTTGGAGAAAACAAAAAGTCTCTCGAAAAAATTAATCTTTCGATAAATAAGGGAGAATTTATTGTAATAAATGGAGATTCTGGATGTGGTAAATCCACTCTTGCTCTATGTATAGGCGGATTTCTTAGAGATAAGGGGGAAAAAAGTGGATCTCTAGAAATTGATGGAATTGATGTTTTTTCCCAAGAGATTTTTGATATATCAAAAAAAGTTGGAATAATACAACAAGACCCTGAAGGTCAGATATGTACATTGCGTGTTAAGAACGAAGTTGCTTTTGGATTGGAAAATCTCATGGTTTCTCCAGATATTATCAAAGATAAACTGAAATATTATCTCAAAATAGTAGGGATCGAAGATCTTGAAAGTAGGGACGTATTCTCTCTTTCTGGAGGGGAGAAACAAAAAGTTGCTATAGCTTCAGTTATGGCTATGGAACCGGAAATTCTAATCTTTGATGAGCCAACTTCAAATCTTGACCCAGTTGCTACAAAGGAAATATTCAAAACAATATCTGAAATCAAGAAAAGGACAAATATAACCATTATAGTAATTGAGCATAAACTTGGATATCTTGAAGGTCTTTGGAATAGAATTGTGTATATGGAAAACGGAACAATAAAAGAAATATGTAAGAAATGCGCTAAAAAAAATTATTTTTCTTGTAATAAAAATGGAAATGGCCACCTTGGAAAATCCTTAATTGATATTAATGGACTCACTTTTGAAAAAGATGGAAAAACAATTCTTTCTGATATAAGTCTCTCTTTGAAAGAGGGAGAAGTACTTTCAATTATTGGTAAAAATGGTTCTGGTAAAACAACTCTGCTTCTTCATCTTCTTGGAATTTATAGACCAACTGGGGGGGAAGTAAGAATAATGGGAGAAGATACTAGGAGCACGAATGTTTCAAAATTATCAAGAATTGTGGGCTATGTTTTTCAAAATCCAAATCATCAGATATTTGAAGAAACAGTTTGGAAAGAATTAAATTTCGGTCCAAGAAATTTTGGAATAGACTTCCATAACTGTGAAGAAATTTTAAGTGATTTTCAACTAAATGATTATCAAACAAAGAACCCTCAAGAGCTTAGCTTTGGTGAAAAAAGAAGGCTTAACATTGCATCGATTAAAGCATGTGATCCAAAAATAGTTGTTCTTGATGAGCCTTTTGTAGGTCAAGACGACAAAAATACTGGGCTAATTTTGAACTGGATTGACAACGAGAGAAAGAAGGGAAAAATTATAATATATGTTTCTCACGATCCAAGAATTTTAAGTTCACGAGAAGACAGAATTATATTTCTTGAAGGAGGGAAGATAGTTGTCGATGGTAAAAAGAAAGAGGTGATAAATATCTTAAGAGATCTCTCATTTGAAGAGTTCTTTTCAGGATAATTATTATGATTAAATATATCGAAAAGGAAACTTTCCTCCATAGAATAAATCCTATTTCGAAGATAGTGGTTCTTTTCATGTTTGCATATTCACTCTTTCTTTTCAACTACTGGGAAATTGAAGTGTTGGCTCTTACATTGGTTTTGTTTCTTTATATAGTAAGTGGCATTGGATTATCAAAGATTGAAGGAAAAAAATTTTTCATTGTTTTCTCACTGTCCCTCCTAATTATCAATGTTCTATTCATCAGGGATGGATACGCACTTTTAGAGTGGAGCATAATTAAAATTACCTCGAATGGCCTTGAATTTGCTATATTTTCAGTGGCAAGATTTCTTGCAATTGTATTTTCAAGTTTTCTATTCGTAATGACTACTGAACCTAACAAACTTGCTTATTCTTTGATGCAGGCAGGCGTCCCTTATAGATATGGATTTACTCTTGTAGTTGCCCTGAGATTTGTTCCAACGTTTCAATTCGAAACAGGGAACGTCAGAAATGCTCAAGCTGCAAGGGGACTTTCTATAGACAAAATGTCAATTAAATCTTTGTATACAATGGCAAGGTATACTTTTATTCCGCTAATCAGATCAACTATGCAATATATTGATACTCTCACTGTTTCCATGGAGGGCAGATGTTTTGGAGTATACGATAAGAGAACTTATATCGAAGAGGTAGTATATGGAAAAACGGACATTGCATTATTGATTATCTCTTTGATATTTTTCATTGGGATTGTATACCAAAGATTTGGTCAAAATCTTTTTTAATTTTTGATGCCCATTTTAGGATTTCATCCCTTTGATTTGGCCGGAATGACGCATCAAATAATAAACCTTCAATTAAGTAATTTTTCAATAATATCTGTATCTCATCAAATTCAAAGATTTTATTCTGTAAGTATTTTTCCAGAAAATAGTTTGATAAATAGAATTTTTCATCAGTGAATGAAGGCGAAGAATCTATAATTTGAGCTATTGTTCCACCTATATCCTTTAGATTATTACCATAAGTACTTTCTTCAAAATCTAACCCATAAATCCTATTTTTATAAATAAAATTCTTTATGCTTAGGTCCCCTCTTAATAAAGAAAGATTACCTTTTTTTATCTCATGAATTTTAGAAAAAAAACTTGATAGACTATCAAGAAATTTTTCTTTATTGGCTAAATTGGAATTTATAATATCCATCAATGTTTCGCCTTGGATGTATTCCATAAAAATTGTTTGATTAACTAAAGAGTATGGCTTTGGAACAGGGATATTTTTTTTATAAAGATTTTGCAAT
>JAHKLW010000012.1 GCA_020854815.1 Methanofastidiosum sp.
GTCATTTTTATTGGAAGAAAAAGTAAAAACAGTATATGCAACAGGTGGCAAAAGAATTCATCCTTTTGAAGACTTTGCAACAATTTTGATGACCTTTGGAAACACATGTACAGGCTTAATCGATACAAACTGGCACACACCTCACAAAGTGAGAAGTCTTACGGTAGTTGCAGATAAAGGCATAGCTGAAGTGGATTACATAGAGCAGAAACTTGTTTTATATGACAAAGAGTGGGAGAAGGATGCAAAGATCGAAAAAAAGGAGACTTTGGCGATAGAACTTGATTGTTTTATCAATTACTTAAAAAAGAATACAGAGCCTCCTGTTTCAGGGGAAGAAGGACTTCAAGCACTTCAAGTTGCAATCTCGGCAATAGATTCATATATGGACAATAAAATAATTAAAATTTAGTTTATCCTTTTCCAACCCCTCTGTACAAGAACCCCTTTTTTATACTTTCTTCCTTATCGAAGATATTTCTTCCATCAATAATAATTGGGGTATTCATTAATCCCTTTATTTTATCTAGATCAAGATTCTTGTATTCCGAGTGAGCAGTGACAAATATTAGTGCATCAGAGTCTTTTATTGTAGAGTAAAAGTCTTTTTTTATCTCCAAATTTTCATAACTCTTCACAAATGGGTCATGAACGATAACAACTGCGCCCTTTTCCTTAAGCGTATTAATTACTCCCAAGGACGGAGTATTTCTTGTATCATCAGAATTCTCTAGGTAGGCAAATCCACAGACTGTAATCTTTTTATCTTTAACATCCATATCTTTTTCTTTTAAGGCATCTATCAAAAGACCAGCAGTGTGCAATGGCATCTTCTTATTTAGATTTCTTGCAAGTATCATTAGTTCTGGAGTTAGTATACCTTTAACACCATAAGAGAGTAATAGCGAGTCTTTTGGAAGGCAGTGGCCACCAACACCCGCTCCCGGTAAATGCATATTCCTGTACGGTGCTTTATTTACTAATTCTCTTACTTCGTAGACGTTTATTCCAAGTTTTTCACAGATCAATGCAACTTCATTAGCAAAAGCTATCTCAACATCTCTATATGCATTTTCCACTGTTTTTACAACTTCAGCTGTAATGCAGTCTGTTGGATAAAGTTCTCCTTTGACAATATGGGCATAAAGTTCAAGCATTCTCTCCCTTGTTTCTTCGTTTATACCTCCACACACTCTGGGCAAATTTTCAATGTTATATAGAAGTTTTCCAGGCATTACTCTCTCAGGGCAGTTACCAAGCAGAAAATCCACACCTGCCTTCATCTTGGACGTATTTTCTAGAATTGGTTTTACTAAAGTATCCATAGTCGTGGGGGCTATAGTTGATTCAACAATGACTAATGAATTTTTTGACATGTTCTCGGCTACACTCTTTAGGGCAGATTTCAATGAATCATATTTTGGTTCCCATTTGTCGGAATCAAAAGGAGTTTCAACACAGATTAATATGGCATCAGCAGTTTTACATGGAGAATAGTCTGTAGTTGCAACAAGCTTTTTATTTTTTACAACTTTTTCTATAAGCTGAGCTAGATTTGGCTCATCGCCTTCTATGGGGCATAACCCCTTGTTAATAAGATCTACTTTTTCTTTTGTCCTGTTGATCCCAACTACATTAAAACCTTTATCAGCAAACATAGCGGCAACAGGAATTCCAACATATCCTGTTCCTACAATGACAATATTTCTAAACATAGTATCTACGAATGACAGATATATGAATCCTAAATAAATCTTTTGCACATAATACTTTGTGATTCAACTGATTGAAAAAAATATTTAAATTAGTTTTTGATTTTTTTTATTGTTTATCAATAATATTGATAATAAACTTTTAATGTTATTCATTATGACAAGATTATTTAACCAATAAAATACTATATTAAATCTCAATTATTAATTTTAATTACCGAAAACTTTATATAGTAAGAGTAACTAAATACTAATAACTAAAGATTAATCGTTCAATATATGTAATCGATGGTGATAAATGTGGGTTGGAGAAAACAATTTGAATTGAGAAACGAGAGAATTGACTATATTAGAAACCTTCTCAAAGAAAGAACTAAATCAGGTAAAGATTACTTTATCCAAGAACTTGTAAATGAAACAAGGATACCCAGAAGTACTGTAGAGAGGTATCTTTATGAGTACCTTGAAAAGGAAATTGAAATCTATTATGAAGGGCCACTAAAAAAGATTAAATATGTGGGCAAGGAAAAACAAACTTAAAGATTTTCTCTTCTTAGAAGGAATCCATCTTCTCCGTTTTCATAATAGTGTTTTAGTCTGTTAGTAATCTTAAATCCAAGTTTTGTGTACATTGATATCGCTGCAGTATTGCTGGCCCTAACTTCAAGTTTCAATCGATTTATGCCTTTTCTTTTGTAGACGTCCATTAATTTTTTCATAAGGAATGTACCTACGCCTTTTCTTTTGAAATCATCTCTTATGGCTATTACAAGGATATGGCCCTCTTTTTTTTGAACTATTCCAATGGCAAACCCAACAACAACAGCGTTATTTTCTATGACAAGAAATGTGTCTCTGTAAGATTCATATAGAAAGTTTATTATTTCAGGTGGATAGGGGTAATCAAAGCTTTGATATTCTAGATCTAATACAGCATATATATCATCTGGTACTACAGTCCTAACGATCATTTTCTTCCCCTATGACATTAGAGAATTCTTGACCTTTTTCAAAAGAAGCTCTATAACCAGTAGGTGTTTTTTCTAAATCCTGAAATCTAAAAAATCTCCATCTTCTGACAAATCTCACAGCAAAATATGGATCGGCACCAAAGGTATTACAGAATACTTTTAGCTTCTCAACATCTTCCTCTTTGAAATAGCATCTATTTTCTGCCCTTATTTTTACTTCTATCCCAAGATATTTCTTCCCATTACCTGCAATAATATCAGGATGTGGGTACAATTGCCCTCTGCCAGAACCCGGCATTCTAAGGGCTGCATACCCATTTTCCCAAAGTTTTTTTACTAAAGACACTTCTGAGTTTCTTCCTCTATTATATGACATCAAATAACACCTACAATAGAGTCAATTTTAGCCTATCGGGCCTTGGCTCATATACGTCTCCCTTCTGTTTTAACTCATCTATAATTTTACGGGTAAATGAATCGCTAATGTTTTCCGCCCTCGCTTCTTCATAGACTTCGCTTATAAGAGCACCTTCATTATTACTCTTCCTATCTAAATTAGAAATAATTTCCATTATTACTGTAATTTTATCTCTCTGGGATTTTGGTCTACCTGTCATAATCATATCTATGTCTATTTCTCCAGTTTCTGGGTCTTTGCCGATCTCCTCAATTGATTTCATATAAAGCTGGATAATATCTTCAACATCTTCAACCATAACTTTATCCGATAGTCTCATCCTTGCTCTAGCTTCAGATAATCTTATCAAGGATTCAAGCTGCCTTGCTGTAATGGGGATGGGTGTGTTTTTTTCTTCGCCCTTTTTTCTAATACTAACATAAAAATCCAAAAGCCTGTTTTTTGCTTCTTCTGTCAAAGATATCTCTCGAATAGTCTTTTTTGAATAAATAGCATATTTCCTTATATCCTCTGTGTCTAATGGGGGTATTATTGAATTATCTTTTTCATTTGAATGAAGTTTTAGAATATGCTCCGCAATTTTTTTATCGTCACTTTCCTTTGGTTTATCTGTCAATATAAAAATTAAATCAAATCTTGAAAGAAGAGTTGGAAGAAGATCTATTTGTTCTCCAAGCGGCTTGTAGCTATCAAACCTTCCTCTCTTTGGATTTGCAGCTGCAAGTATAGATGCTCTTGCATTTAAAGTGGCGATAATACCTGCTTTAGCAATTGAAATAGTTTGCTGTTCCATAGCTTCATGAATTGAAGAACGGTCTTCATTAGACATTTTATCAATTTCATCTATACAGGCAATACCGTTGTCTGCAATAACAAGAGCCCCAGCTTCAAGTGCAAAGCTCCCAGAACTTTCATCCCTTATTACGGCGGCTGTAAGTCCGGCTGCAGAAGTTCCTTTTCCACTTGTGTAAATGGACCTTGGTGCAACAAGATTGATATATTTAAGAATCTGTGATTTGGCAACTCCAGGATCACCAACAAGAAGTATATGTGAATCTCCTCTTATTCTCGTTTTATCGGGAAGCACTCTTGCTTCACTTGAGAACATTTGTAAAGCAACAGCATACTTCACATGCTGATTACCATAAATTGAAGGTGCAATAGAATTTGTTATATTTTCACAAATTTTTGGATCAGAAGCTAGTTCTAGTATCTTTTCTTCATCTTCTTCTGATAACTCTAAGTCTTGAATGTCCTTTTCCTTTATCTCAATGCTGTTTACTTCTATGGATTTGCTAAAAGTAGTTCTTTTACCGCCGCCTTTTGCCCAATTTTCCTGAACTGTTTTTAATATGCCCACTACATTTACTACATTTCCGGCCTGAGCGTTATCAACTATATCGTCTTTAATTATGCAATCCATAATCCAAGGGAGTCTGCCTCCTTTTAATTTTTCAGGTTTCTCTTGGATCTTTATATTTTGCCAATCAACAAATTTCGAATATGCCTTGACTAGTTTGAAAGGACCATTTCTCCCACAAGAAGGATTCGAACACGTTATCGGTGTTTTAAAAACTGGCGAATCTTGCATAACAGTAATATACTCTCCACACCTTTCACAGCCGAAAACAGCCTCAACTACTTCTGGCTTTACTTCTGTCGTTCTCCTTACTACGCCCTCAACTTGGATTAATTTATTAATATGTACAGCTCTAATGTTTCTAATATCAATCTTCTCAGTTGATGGTAAATTGAGAAATCTGGCTGTGAGTCTTTTTTCAGTTTCGGCACCATAAACATCCTTTAAAGCTTCACTTGGACCAGCTAAGATTTGTTCAGGCTCTTTCAAAAGTTGTTCAGAGAGATCAAAGTCAAAATCTATAATATCATCAAAATTAATATAGAGTGAGCTCTTTCCTTCAATCTTCATTTTATCTATTAGCTTTTTGTATTTTGGCTCACTTACATCAGGGTAGGCCTCGTAAAACTCCTTAAATCTGTCAACAACCTCTTCATAGCCAAGCTTCATATTTTTCTCCCTTTATTATGCTCTCATTGAATTTTATCCACTTTGATATCTCATCACCAATCAATGAACTGAAAACTAACTCCGACTCGTGAACTTCAATTTTTTTATTTTCAATTAACAGAGCTTTTAAAATTTTTTCTGCCCTTAGTCTGAGAAAATTTCTCAATGCAGTTGCACTGTCACTGTATGCCTTTTTGTCCATTTCTGAAAGAATACTTTTTTCTTTGAGATATTTCTGAGATATCCTTGCAAAGTTAAAAAAGTTTTCACTCAATTCTAAAATTTTTTCTGAGGACGCCTCTTCCTTTAACATTTTCCTATAATCTACAGAGTTTAGAGGAATTATATCTACCAATCCTTCATTTATCAGAACTTCAACTTCCAGGAAATGAAGCTCATAATCCCTACCTTCTTCGTAACTCTTATTAGACAGGCTAAAAGTTTTATTTGCTTTAAAAGGGATAAGATTTTGTTCTGACATATTCTCTTAAGTTCATGAGAGTAAGGTTTTATAAAAGCTTTTATCTTAATGTAGAATAAGTAATACGATAAAAATATATACTCAGATTTAGACATCGTGTTCAGTTATAATTTTTTTGGAGGGATTGATTGCAAAAAAAGATCGAAGAGATAAGGAAATCCCAAGGTAAACTCCTTGTTAAAAATGTCAAATATTCATGGGACAATATCCCTTATTACAAACAAAAAATGCAAGAAAAAGGCGTAAAACCTGAAGATATCAAAGGATTGGACGACATCTCAAAACTTCCATTCATATCAAAAGAGGATCTAAGACATAATTATCCTTATGGATTGATAGCTACACCACTTGATAAAGTTGTTAGATTCCATTCCTCTTCTGGTACGACAGGTGTTCCAACAGTGGTGCCATACACTAAAAGAGACATTGAAGTGTGGGCTGAGTTAAACAAGAGGTGCCTTGAAACAGTTGGTGCAAATCACCATGATATTGTTCAGGTGAGTTATGGCTATGGTCTATTTACAGGGGGGCTTGGACTTCATTATGGTGCTGAAAGACTGGGCGCCGCAGTTATTCCTACTAGCAGTGGAAATACAATGAGACAGATTAAGATACTAAAGGACATGAAGACAACTACTCTAGCATGTACCCCATCTTATGCATTGATGATTTCAGAAGTTATCAAAAGCAATGACTTGAAACTCGATGAACTTTATTTAGCTAGAGGAGTGTTTGGCGCTGAGCCTTGGTCTGAGAATATGAGAAAAAGAATAGAGAAAGGGCTCGGACTTGAAGCCTTTGATATATATGGGCTTACTGAGTTGTGTGGGCCTGGTGTCGGTATTGAATGTTCCGAACATAACGGACTCCATACATGGTCTGACCATTTTATAGTTGAAACAATTGATAATGAAGGAAACAAAACAGATGTAGATGGTGAGGGAAAGGGTGAACTAGTGTTTACAACTCTTCAAAGAGAAGCAATGCCAGTTTTGAGATACAGAACAAAAGATTTGTCTTGGACAACTTGGGAAGAATGTGCATGTGGACTTTTACATCCAAGAATTGGAAGAATTACTGGAAGAAGCGACGATATGTTAATTGTCAGAGGAGTAAATGTTTTCCCGAGCCAGATAGAAGAAGTCTTAATGGAATTAAAAGGCGTTGGAGATCATTATCAAATCATTGTTGACAGAGATATTTTGGACAAGCTTATGATAAAAGTTGAAGTCACAAATGAGATCTTTTCAGACAGTATATCCGAACTCATAATGCTTGAAAAAGAAATTAAGCGAAAGCTCTTTGAAATGTTAAGTCTGGGCGTTGATGTAGAACTTGTAGAACCTGGTCAAATACCAAGGCCTGAAGGGAAAGCAAAAAGAATAATCGATTTAAGAAAGGATATGTAGGTGTTGGAATGGTAGAGCAGATAAGTGTTTTTATTGACAATAGACATGGGAGGCTTGCTGAGCTCTGTAATATTATTGGAAAAAATGGTGTGGATATACGAGCTTTACAATTAGTTGAAGCAGGAGAATTTGGTCTTGTAAGAATGATAACCGATAATAATGAAAAAGCAACCATGCTCCTCAAAGATGCTGGAATGTCTTTTAGAACGGGAGAAGTTTTAGGTGTTCTCATGGAGGATAAACCTGGTGTTATGGGCTTAATAGCTTCCCTATTAAGCGACGCTTCAATTAACATTGAGTACGCTTACGCATTTATAACAAAAATAGAAAAAAAGGCCATATTGATATTAAAAGTAAGTGATCTGAAGAAGTCAATAGAGGTTTTAAAATCAAATGGAATAAATATACTTGAAAATATTTAGGTGCACATATGACGATAGAAATCAATGAAAGTATAAAGATCGCTGCGAGTCTTATTGAAATAGCAGCAATCACAGCGCCTAAGGGCAAAGGCGTTGACGATATAAGAACAAAAACAATCTACAAAGGGAGTAAAGAGCACAAAGAATTAGTTGAAAAAATGAAAGTATATGGGGATAAAAAAGGGCTAAAATTCTTTCTTAGAGATTCAAAAAATACTTTAGAATCTGATGCAATAGTCCTTATCAGCGTAAGTGCAAAACCACCTTTGGGATTAAATTGTGGAATGTGCGGTTACGATTGCAACACAATTCCAGAAAAGAAAAAAATAAATGATTATACAGCTCCAGTATGCGCCTTTGCCTTAGTAGATCTTGGTATAGCACTCGGTAGCGCATCAAAGACGGCTCAAATGCTAAATCTTGATAACAGGATAATGTACTCAATCGGGGCAACAGCGATGGAAATGTGTCTAATTGATGGCGATGTAGTCATGGGAATACCCCTCTCTGTTTCAAGCAAGAGCATTTACTTTGATAGATAATTTATTTAATAAATTTTTTTATTAATAAAGGAAGGCCAACTTTCATAATTTCATCAATTGCAGGACAACTTCCACCAGTTTCTACTTTTTCAATCAGGAAATCATCTATTTGTGACAATAAAACTCCAGCTCCAAAAGCGGCAAGAAGGACCGGCACAGGGTGTTTTTCTATAACCCCCAGCATATCATCTTCAGATCCAATTCTGAGTTTTATTTCTTTTAACAACTTCTCAATGTCTTCTTTTTGTATCCTTTCTTCCATAAGTGTAACCTCCATATCCAAGTATAGCCCCTACAATGACTAATATTATCCCGACAATCAAGAAGGCCATCATATAGCTTCCAAGAACATTCTTTAAGAAGAATATTAGTGAAATAAAAAGAGCCACTATCCCTGAAAAGGCCAGTATTGAAGAACCAACTGTCAGAAAAACAATCTTTGATAGTCTAGTCACAGGCTCTTTTATTGCCTCTTCTATGGCATCCGAAGCCCCTTGCTTGATATATACTCCAATGTACTTTACCAGTAATTCAATGAGTTTGTTTAGGGGCACTGTTTCTATCATTGTCTCACTTACTTTCTCAATAGTTTGCCCATTATGTATCCAAAGCCGAAAGCTGCGAACACGCTCAGCACCGGGTTTTTTCTGATGAATATTTCTGTTTCCTGAAGGGCCTTTTCAGATTCTTTAACTACATAATCGAGTTCATCATGATGTTTTTCTTCAAAATCTTTTAGTTTTATGCCTGCTTCATCTCCCAATTCTCTGATTCTGGATTTACTTTCATTGAGCTTATATTTTCCTTCTTCTAAAAGTTTCTTTCCTTCGTCGACCATCTTTTTTCCCACTTCAATTTCTTTTTCAATTTCTTCTTGGATATCAGCAATTTTAACTTCTTTCAAACAATCACCAAACTTATAGTGTTTTCAATATTTATAAAATTATTCTATACTTTAATTATTTTTAATTTTTGTAATAATTAATCAGTTCATTGGTATAATTGACATCAAGTATTACAACCGGATATTTTCGTCATTAGCAATTCCTTTTAGAGCAATAAATAGTGAAACTAATGCAAGTCCAGAATAAATAGCCATATACTTGCCTATTTCTAACAAATCTACAGAAGGATTAGAGGCTATTTTAATCAAAGGTATAATGGGAGAATAGCTCAGTATCTCTTTTAATAAAGAATTCTCAACAGGTATAGGAACAAACATAATGAGAGTCACAATCATCATGAAGAGAGTTAGGAAGAGGTTTGACTCTGTTATATTTGAAGATATATTTGAAAAAACTATGGATATGGAAAATAGCAGAAGCATGATTATTGAAAGAAATATTAAAACCAATGGTATATTGAAAATTGAGATACCTCTGGCACTTAAAACTATAGTCCATATTATTATCTGGACAATTGAAATTGCAAAAGTTGGTAGTATCTTGCCAAGAATAATCTCTATCCTTTTTAATGGAGATGCAAGTAATATTTCAAAAGTTTTTCTTTCTTTTTCCCCAACTATCGAATCAGATAATATATTCATTGAAAGAAATATAGGCAAAAGCAGGATAAGAGGTATCAGAAGAGTCTGCATTATTTCCACAAAGAACAGATCTGCCAGATTATAGATGTAATCCTTGGGGTATATATTAATTGATAGAGGATTTAATATTTCACCTGAGATCTCATCTTTCATCTTTGCTTTTAGATATGCTCTTTTCAGAGGGTCTGATATATCTTGAAAGCTAGTCGGATTTTTGAGTAATATCTTAATTGAATCTTTTTCAGCCCATATAACACCATCAATGTTTTGGGGGAGTGCACCACTGAACTCAGGATTTCTCAAAGTAACACTATTAATCGACTCCTCGTTTAAGTATCCAGAGAATCCTTCTAATTCAGAATAAACAAGAAAAGTGCCTTGGCTATTAGGATCATCAACATAAGTCTGGATGTAAGCATAAGACGTTCCTATTAACACTATTCCAATTACTATGAACAGTTGGAGTAAAAAAGCAAGTATGTATACCTTCTCCCTCAAAATATCTTTAAACTCTTTTATTGCAAGATAAATGACTTCTTTTCTCATAGTGCCCCCTTTAACACCGTGATATTGTATACAAAGTGTATTAGTATTCCTGCTAAAAATGCTGGTATCATATACTTTCTCTCTGCAATACCTATCCCGATAACGCCAGTTGATACAATATGTATGCCTCCAGAAAGAAATGTTCTCATAACAAAAACTCTAAGCGCATAATCTGGAAATATATTTAGTGCAAAAACTGTGAATATAATATTTTCAAGCAAGGTAAATCCAAAGCCAGAGGTCATACCAGCTAACATTCCTTCGTGCCATTTCAATGGAAAATATTTTTTCGCTGAGAAAACACCCATACTTTTTGATACTTCTTCTATAGTTGCCCACAGAAACAGTATGACAAATATAGATTCCGTGAAGTAAAGAATGATAATACCGAAGAATATCTCTAATACTATGGATATAAAAATAGCGATAAACCCAAAAATAAGAGCTATGAGGTATGGGCTGTATATTCTATTCTTTAATCTAAGTTTACCTGCAAATTCAAAGATAAGGTCAGATATACTCGGCCTAGGGCCAAAATAAAATTCATCTTTTCTGTAAAGGACTGTGGATAAATATATGAGCGCAATGGAAAAACTTAGGGAGGGCAATATAGAAATTGCAGCTTCTTTCAAAGAATATGTTCCATTTTCAATTGCTATCACAAGAGATAAGGGAGATATAGCTGCTGCCTCTTTTAGTCCGGCGACATAGAGAGTGGATGTTCCAAATAATAAGAAAAATAGAAGAATAAATGTCACAGTTACAATGAGGGCTGAATCCTTGTAATTTTTTGAATAAACTCCAATCAGTCCTGTTATGCTAAGGAGTAATATGGCCGTTATTGTTAGTGGCAATATGATTAATGGATTAGCTATTCTTCCAAAATAATAGAGGGTTATAACCCAGAATAAAAGCTGAAATAAAATAATTGCCAGTATAGAAATAAACTTTGAATAAAATATTTTTTCTCTTTTCATAGGAAGCGCCAAAAGCATTTCTCCCGTTCTTCTTTCTTTTTCAGATATAAGTAAGTCAATTAGCATGCCACCACTTAGGAATAGAGGCAATAGCAAAACTAGAAGGACGATGTAGCCCCCTCTCTCATCTTCAAATGATTTTCTTGTTCTTTCTATCTGCTCCTGGAAATTAGCCGGTCTATCTGGTATATTTGTTATGTCTTCAGAAGGCTCTTGCACGTTGTTTGGAATATTTTGGCTTCCAGAAACTTGGGTATTATCTGATGTTGATTGAGAAACAAGTTCGATATCTGGAGATGTGATTGGCAGATCTCTAATTCTAGCTTCTATTGCACCGTCCCTGAATCCGAGTAGTATGCTATTTAGTTCTGAATAGGCAGAAACACTCTTGGGGTTTTGATTGTTGAGATACACTTCAACAGTTGAGGATCTATAACTTCTTATTCTGTTCTCGAAATCATTTCCTATAACTAAAAAGGCTGAAATCCTTCCATTATTTAATAATTCAAATCCTTCTTTTTCTCCCAACCACAGAATATCAAATCTTTTATTTTCTGAAATAATATCGGTCAAAGAATTTTTTTCAGAAGATATCCCTATAGGGAGATACCCTTTACCCCCCACAGATAGATTGAAGAATCCTCCTTCTTCTAGGGCCTTAACATAGCTACCAAAAAGGGGAATTATAAGTAGTATTACAATAAGTTGTAGGACAAAGGCTATTTTGAATTTTCTATTTTTAAATAGCCTTCCAAGTTCCCATTTTATCATCTGTTCAATCATTTTTACTACCAACTAACTCAATAAAAACCTCTTCAAGAGAAGGCGTTAAATCTTCAAAATAAATGACTTCCTCACGGAGAATATAGTTTAGATCTTCATAGTCTTGGGCTTTTATGATGAGATAATTTTCTCCCTTTTCCTCTACTTTTAGATTTTTATCGAGAGAGATCCTATCCATAATCTCCTTTTTCATGTTTTTTAGGCCAATCTTAAAGGTTTTTTCCTTGATGTATATTTTTTTGAGATTATCAATTGTATCGTAAGCTTTTATTTCCCCTTTGTCAATGATTGCTATTTTATCACATAATTGCTCTGCTTCATACATATAATGAGTACATAAAATAATTGTCTTGTCTTTCTTCAATGTTTTAATAAAATCTCTTATTCTTTTTGAGGTGAGTGGATCTAATCCCATCGTAGGCTCATCAAAAACAATTATCGTGGGGTCATGAATTAATGCTCTCGAAATTGCGAGTCTTTGTCTCATACCTTTAGAGAATGAAGATACAGTCCAATCCTTTCTATCCGATAGACCAACTAGTTTTAGTAACTCATCGATCCTCTGATTAATCTTTTCCCTTGGTACCCCATATAATAATCCAAAGTATTCCAAAAGCTCTCCTGCTTTGGGTCTTTCATACAGATTAGGCTCTTCAGGTAGATAACCTATTATCTTTTTTATATCTGTAGAATGCTTTTGGAGATCCTTCCCATCAATTAGTATCTGACCCTTTGATGGCTTTAAAATGCCGCAGAGAAGTCGGATTAAAGTAGTTTTTCCTGCACCATTTGGGCCAACTATCCCAATGGTGGTTCCGTTCTCTATTCTAATACTGGCACTATCCAAAGCCTTGTGATCTCCAAAGAATTTGGAAACATCAAGAAACTCTATCATTAAGAAAGAATAGGGAGCTGTTTCTATTTAAACGTCTTTGTTTTCAATTAAGGAATTCTCAATATTTTATTTATAGTTTATTTTTTAAATGATTACTTCTTAATTCAATAGAGGATTATGAAGGGATTAATTCAGGTATATACCGGTAATGGAAAGGGTAAGAGCACTGCAGCGTTTGGACTGGCCTTAAGAGCTTCTGGTCGAGGACTAAAGTCTATGATCATACAATTCATGAAACAAGGCAATATATATGGGGAGCATTTTGCCATAGAAAAAATAGAGAATATTGAAATAATATCCTTTGGGAAACCAAAATTTGTAAACTTTAAAAATCCAAATAAAGAGGATATCGATCTTGCAACTGAAGCTTTTGAGTTTTCTAAAAAAATAATTAATAGCGGAAAATACGATATTGTTGTCCTTGATGAGATAAACATTGCCTTACATTTTAAATTATTAAATTTGGACATAGCAATTGATTTGCTCAAAAATAAACCTGAAAATGTTGAAGTCGTACTTACTGGAAGATCGGCCCCTAAAGAGATAATTGAACTTGCCGACTTAGTTTCAGAGATAGTTGAAATAAAGCATCCATACACGAAAGGCATTAGTGCAAGAGAAGGCATTGAGTATTAGTGGCTTAGAAAAATATAGGATTAGTTATTGGGCAATCAAAACCTTTTAAATTCAAAGCCTTTATTAATTTCATGGATTTGTTCATTGTTCTTAAGATAGTCATAGGTGGTGCTGTCCTTTTTCACGCTTCTTATCTTGACATTAAAAAGAGAGAAATTGAAGAGTGGCACTGGGTTGCCCTCGCAATAATAGGATTTGTCCATGCGATTTATGTGTCCTTATCCTTCCAATCATTTATGCCTTTATTATTCACAGCAGGCGTATTTTTACTAATGTTTGGCATAGCTTTGCTTTTATTTTACTTGGGATTATTTGGGGGAGGAGATGGAAAAATACTAATGGGCCTTGGTGCACTTCTACCGTCTCTTCCTGGAAAAGAATATGCTTTTGGACTTTTTCCGATATCAGTATTTGATAATGCCCTAATATTAAGCATTTTCCTCCCTATTGTGATTTTAAGCTATAATCTATCTAGGAAGGATTCCCCAAAGGGATATGATTCAGGAACAGTCAAAAAAATACTTGCCATGATGGTTGGCTATAGGCTTAATACAGAAAGACTCTCAGACAAGTATTACCCTTTAGAAGAATTTAAAGAAGGAAAAAGAACAATTAGACTTTTCATTGGAGACCTTGACTTCGACGTTAAAAAGTACAAAGAAGATCTTGATGAAAAAGGAATAGGTACTCTTTGGGTCACACCGGGCCTTCCATTTGTCGTACCCATAACATTTGGATATTTTATAGCCGTATTTTTTGGAGATGTTATGCTTAAGATAGTTATGAGCTTTATTTGAGACAACAGAAATGCTTTTATACATCGACTTTTTTTATTAATAGTCTATGAAAAAGATCTTTAGTATTAAAATAGGCGGTTACCTAATTTCAGTTTTGGTAATATTGTTAATAGGGATTTCCTATTTCTTGCTTGGGGACAGATCTTTTTACATGGTGAGGGGATCAATTATAGCATTTTTAGTTGCTGCAGTGATTCTTGAGTATATGTCATATAGAATTAGAAATGTAATTGATTATTTTAGAAACCCTCTAACAATAGTAATGGGTGTGGCGGACGCTTTAAAGCCTGAAAGCCTGCCCTCCAAAGAGAGAGAACAATTGTTGTTCCTGAAAAAAACTCTTGATAATATGGAAAGAATGTATAATGAAATCACATGAGGCATCAAAATGGTAAAAGTATTAATAGCCGAAGATTATTTGGAGCTCTTGGATTTTTATAAAATCTCACTTGGTTTCGAACTTCTTCTAGCTAAGGACGGGGATGAAGCTCTCGAGATGTACATTGAACATAAACCCGACATTGTTTTAATGGATTTAAAACTACCAAAAAAAGATGGAATGGAGGTAACAAAAGAAATATTAAGCATTGACCCAGATGCAAGAATAGTTGCAATTACAGCATATGGTTACCTTGGTCCCAAAGCTCTTGAAGCTGGGGCAAAAGACGTAATAAGAAAACCATTTAAGATCTCTGAGCTAAACGATCTAATTAACAAATATGCTAAGAAGTAGAAATAGTAATAACTCTTAAATATATTAA
>JAHKLW010000013.1 GCA_020854815.1 Methanofastidiosum sp.
GGGATGCAACCTGTGAACTTCCTTTAGCAAGGGACACCCAAACCCTGGCGACTCGTACCCGGGTATTCTACCAGAAATATATTTCATGTCTTTCTTCTTGAGAGCTAATAAGGAAGGCAGATTAATTCGAATCATGCCATCTTTAACTAGGATGGTTTGGGAGCCTGTAGGCAGAAGATCGCCAAATGCAACAGCGTTTATGCCACGCTTTTTAGTAGCCTCAATTATGACTTCTTCCATGTGTTTGTGGCACCTGCCACAAGGATGGTACCTCCCTTCAAGTGCACCTTTTACAATCTCCGAGATGTCGCCCTCTATGTATTCGTGCGGCACGTTGAGATGATTAACAACATTTTGGATTATTGATCTAGTCCTCTTTGGGACAATCATATCAGAGGGATAATATGTGAGTGCAACTACCTTAAACCCCATCTCTTTTAACAGATAAAGGGTAGAGGTGCTGTCTGACCCGCCCGAGTATGAAACAGCGACTGTGATTTCATTATCAATAGTCTTTCTTTTCTTTTGGATATAATCCCTAAAGAATTCAAGTATCTCTTTATTTTGCCCTGTGGCTTTTTTAATCAGCTTCTCTATTGTATTTAGAGAATCCATCAACTTAAGCTCGCTCACGAGCTCTTCAGTGCTTTCAATAACAGTGACAGGTTTTCCAATCTCCTCACTTAGCCTGCCGGCAACCCATCCCCCAGGCCCTATAAGCATTGATTTGTCTGACCTGTGATAGCCGCAGATAATAAGGACATCATCATCCTTGACCCATTTTATTCTGGGTCCGGTAGATGTATCCTGACCGATATCATCTCTTATCCTTTTTATCCTAACCTTTAGCTCATCTATCTCCATTAAATGAAATATCAAAAGGTTTATATTAAATTATTTGTGTATAAAAATCATGATAACTGATGAGATGGAGATTCATCCCGAGGCTTTTATTCATGAAAAGGCCTTTGTCAACGGAAAGGTGAAAATGGAAAAAGGCTCAAGCGTCTGGCCGTTTGCCGCATTAAGAGGAGATATTGATAGAATTGAGATCGGTGAGGGGAGTAACGTTCAGGACAATGCTGTTGTACATACAGACCCTGGAAAACCAGCGATTATTGGAAAAAATGTAGTAATAGGGCATTGTGCAGTGGTTCATGCATCTATCATTGGGGATAACACCCTTATAGGTATAAATGCTACAGTTTTGAGTGGCTCTATAATAGGGAAAAACTGCATAATCGGTGCCGGGGCAGTAGTAAGTGAGAACATGGATATACCGGACAATTCAGTTGCTGTTGGAGTTCCTGCCATGGTGATTAAAAGAACAGATGAGAAGGCGATTGAGCGAATAAAGAAAAATGCCGAGGCTTATATCGATCTAATAAAGAAATACAAAAATTGATCAGGTTACTATGTTTATATCTTCACTATTCAAAAACATACCCAATTTTATTTTAGGGCCTGCCTACGGCGTCTATGAAAAAAAGCTCATAGGCGAGATAAAGGAGGATACAGTTCCAAGTCACGTAGGGCTTATTATGGACGGCAACAGGAGATATGCCGTATCAAAAGGGCTCCCAACTTATATCGGTCATGAGATGGGTATGAAAAAAGCTGAAGAGCTTTTGGACTGGGCAAATGAGATTGGAATTAAAGTGGTCACGCTATACGCTTTTTCAACTGAGAACTTCAAGAGAGATAGTGAAGAAGTTAGTTACATAATGAGTATGCTTGAAAGGAAGTTCAAGGAAGCAGCGGCCAACAAGAAAATAATTGAAAACAGGGTAAGGGTCAAAGCAATAGGAAATATTACTATGCTTCCTGAAAATGTCAAGCAGGCTATAAAAGAAGGAGAGTCTGCAACAGAAAAATATGACAACATGACGCTAAACATCTGTGTCGCATACGGCGGCAGGATGGAAATAATAGAGGCTATAAAAAATATACTTGACAACTTTAACGGCGGTGCAATTGACCCAGAGGAGATAGACGCAAAGCTGCTTAGTGAGAATCTCTTTACAAAGGGGCTCCCAGACCCCGATATAATCATAAGGACTGGTGGCGAGGTAAGACTCAGTAACTTCCTTTTATTTCAGTCTGCATATTCAGAGCTATTTTTTTTAAACATTTACTTCCCTCTCATAAGAAAAATCGATTTTTTAAGGGTTATTAGGGATTTTCAGCGAAGAAACAGGAGATTTGGAAGATAATTGGATAAGTTTAAAAACTCCAAATCTATTATAAATATGTTACATCGGTAAATATTTGTCACAAATGTAGGTGTTGTAATGGTAGAAAGGTTTAGGTCAATTACGAGTGTGGGGAGAGGTTTTAGCCGTTATATGGGCTCAATATCAAGGAAGAAAAGAAAGGCCGACAGGATGATAGGCCTTCTAATTGATGGGCCCAATATATTGAGAAAAGAGTTTGACATTAATCTAGAGGATATAAAAAAGATTCTAGAAGATATGGGGGACATAAGGATTGGAAAAGTTCTATTGAACCAATTTGCACCCCATGGTCTTATTGAGGCAATTGCCAATCAAGGCTTTGATGCGATTGTTGTTACAGGCGACATCGATGTCAGGATGGGTGTTGAAGCTATGGAGATAATCTATAACGAAAATATCAATACTGTGGCAATAGCAACAAGGGATGCAGATTTTGTACCGATACTTGCAAAGGCAAAGGAACATGGAAGGGAAACTATAGTCATTGGGGCGGAGCCCGGATTTTCTATAGCACTTCAAAACACTTCTGACTTTGTCATCAAGATGGGAAAAACACCTCCAGAAGTAATCGATGAAGAATCGGAAGAGCTTATGATTGAGGGTGAAGAGCTAGACGACTCTTATTAATAATTTTTTATTTCTTAGTAAGTTTTATAAGTTTCGAGCGCTTTAATAATAGAGTGGAAAACATACCGGAAACGAGTGTTCTAACTAGGACAGAGATGCAGATAATAAGATCTCTGAAGCTTTCTTTTAGAACCTATGATGACTTAGAAAAGGAAGGGGTCGGTGATTCTAAGACATTAAATTCTGCGATAAATGCACTTTTATCGAAAAGATTGATGTCTCAGATGATTAAAGAAAATGACCTTGGCTATTCCACAGAATATTTCTTGACACCAAAGGGTATTGAGATGTCAAAGATTTTGTCCCTCATGAGGATATATAAGTTTCCTGACGAGGGCATGACAAGACTGAAAATCAAGATCTTGGAATTTTTGGACAAGGAAAAAAAGCTTGAGAAGATAACTGAGTTTCTTGATATAGAAGAGGCAGAAGTCAAGAGGAACTTAAGGGTGCTTGTCAACACGAACCTTGTCAAAAAGGAAGAGGACATCTATTCTATAACATACCCTGGCGGAAAGTTCTTGGGTTTATTTTTGAAGTAAGGCGATTTTATGGACATCCTTTATCTTGAGTGGAGCAAGGTAGACGAGGCGATATGGACAATCTGTGACCTCATAAGAAGGGACTATGATTTTGACGTCATTGTCGGCATCTCAAGAGGGGGATTGATACCCGCAGTCAGAATCTCCCATATCTTTGACAATAAACGTCTACTATTAATGGAAGCTAAATACTACAAGGACATAGGGGTTAGAGACGACAAACCCAAGATCACGTTACCCTTGAAAAAAGAGGATGTCGTTGGAAAAAAGATCCTCCTTGTGGACGATGTTGCAGACACCGGCGGGACGCTAGTTGCTGTCAAGGAGTATATAGAAGGGCTCTCCCCAAAGGAGCTTAGAGTTGCAGTAGTTGCCTCAAAGCCAATATCAGCTGTAAAGCCAGATTATTCAGTTTTTAACACAGACAAATGGATAATATTCCCATGGGAGAAGATGCCTGTGGAGAAGAAGAAATGAGAAGTTTTATCTCGATGGATATCACCTCAAAAGATTTATTGGATAAGGTAAAGTCTTTTCAGACAAATTTAAAAAATTCTGCATGCCCGATGAAGATAGTCGAGAAAGAAAATCTTCACCTGACTTTAAAGTTTTTAGGAGAAATTGGCGAATCTTCTTACAAAAGAATAGTTGAGTCACTTTCTCCATCACTATCTGAGTTTTCCTCATTTGAAGTCAATTTGAAGGGAACTGGATTCTTCCCAAGTATCTCTGATCTAAGGGTCATATGGATAGGTATGGATGCCCCAGAGATAGTCTATATCCAAAAAGATATTGATGAAACTCTGAAAACAATGGGTTTTAAAGAGGACAGGAAGTTTGTACCCCATCTCACAGTTTCACGAGTTAAAAGCTCCCTAAATAAAAAATCGCTTCTGAATGTCCTTGATGAGTACAGGGATTACGATTTTGGGCGCCAGCAAATAACAAGTATAAACTTCAAGAAAAGCACGCTTACGCCGCAAGGGCCCATATACGAAACTTTAAAAGAATTTAAGCTAAAGAGTGTATAATGTTTCCTGAGATTAAGGCAGATGTTCTGAAAGAGATAGTCCCAAGTGATAGAGAAAGGAAGGAAGTAACCTCTATTACAAATAAGATAGTAGAACACCTGACTGAAAAGATATCAAGAGAAAAGATAAATGCAAGAGTTGAGGTGGTAGGCTCAATTGCAAAGGACACCTGGATTTCGAAAGACAGGGACCTCGATATTTTTATTGTGTTTGACAAATCTACGCCCTTAGAAGAGCTAAAGAAGATGGGATTAGTCTTAGGAAAAATTGAGCTCGAAGGGTTCACTTCTGAGACTGCCTATGCAAATCATCCCTACACTATAAATAGGTTCAAGGAGTTTAAGATTGACGTTGTGCCGTGCTATGACTCTATTGAAATAATCACAGCTGTTGACAGGACCCCACACCACACAAGATTTGTCAAGGAGAATATAGGTAAGCTTAGAAATGATGTCCGCCTGTTAAAGCAGTTCATGAAGGGTGTTGGCGTCTATTCATCAGAGCAGAAGATCCAGGGTTTTGCAGGATACCTCTGTGAGCTTTTGATAATCCATTACAAGAGTTTTGAAGATGTGCTAAAGAGTGCAGCAGAGTGGAAGTACGGGGAATATATAGATATAAAAAATAGTGGAAAAAAAGTCGACTTTAAAGATCCTCTCGTAGTGATTGACCCGGTGGATCCAAAAAGAAATGTTGCTTCTTCACTTTCTCTTGAAAGATTATCAGAGTTCATACACTACTCGAGGATATTCTTGGAATCTCCTTCGGCTGATTTCTTCCATAAAAAGAAAAGATATTTTGAGAAAAAGTTTCCAAACTCTGAAGTTTACGTAGTTATTTTTGAAGGGGAGTTTCTTGACGATATTATCTTCCCTCAGCTAAGGAAGAGTGCAAAGTATCTATCCACGATGCTTGAAAAAAATGATTTCAAGCCCCTATCATACGGATTGTTTAAAAAAGAGAGTTTATCGGGGATTGTGTTTGAGCTAGAGAAGTACGTTCTTTCTCCAATAGTCAAGCACTACGGCCCAAAGGTATTTGATCGTGCTAACTATGATAGCTTTGTTTCAAAGTACAAGGAGACCTTCATAGAAGGTGATAGAGCGTACACACTTAGAGCGAGACAGTTCTCCACCCCGCTTGTTGTTTTTCTAAACACGATAAATGAAAAAGAGGGTATTGGAAAGAATATGAAATCTATCCCTTTCAAAATCCTAAAGGATGAAAGAGCTTTATCATTTTTATCAAGTCAAGAGTTTGAGATTTACATTTAGCGTCTGATAAGGTATTTCCTTACCTCATCGACTACTAAGATTGTAAATGCTGAAGGCACTATTATGAGCCAGTCTTTTAGTGAAAGCGGGACTGTATGGAAGAATCCCTGAAGGAAAGATACGTTGACTACGGCAATCTGAAGCAAAAATGAAGCAGTTATTGCTAAAAGCAGATTTTTGTTTTCAAAGAAATTAATTTTGAAAATGGACTGATCAAAAGACCTGCAGTTCAAAACATTAACAAGCTGGTATGTGACAAATAGTGTAAATGCCGCAGTCCTTGCGTAATCTATGGAGCCGCCAATATTGGAAAACAGTATATACGACCCGAGGCCCATAGCAATTCCTCCTATGAACATCGAAAGATATAACGGACTTGTGAGGATTGGTGCGTTCTTCTTTCTGGGAGGTTTTTCCATGAGCCCTTCGTGAAACGCCTCCATTGAAAGGGTGACAGCCGGTGGCCCGTCCATTATGATGTTGATCCATAGTATCTGTACCGGTAGTAATGGCAGCGGAGCTCCCGTCATGATTGTAGTGAACATTAGGATTATGGCGCCTATGTTTGTGGAGAGCTGAAATCTTAAGAATTTTCTGATGTTGTCATATATTCTTCTCCCTTCACGGATTGCAGTGACAATTGTATTAAAATTATCATCCATTAAAATCATGTTCGATGCTTCCCTTGCGACATCAGTTCCTATTAATCCCATAGAAACACCGATGTCTGCCATTTTTAGTGCAGGTGCATCGTTTA
>JAHKLW010000014.1 GCA_020854815.1 Methanofastidiosum sp.
AAATAATGCTATAAGTATACATTTTACTCATTTAATTTAACCTCTTTATTAATAGTTTTTTATCATTATGAATCTGTGTTTATTACCAACGTTCTTCCATCACTATGTTTTGTTGCTATAGGTGTGATTATCACTCCATCCTTCCACTCCCCAGTTGGAAACTGTGCATTTCCAAACTGAAACAACCAAATCGGGAAAATATCTTTTTTTAGTTTAGCTATTTCACAGAATTGACCATACTTATTCCCTTTAATTATATGAACAAAACTGTCATGAACGCCTTTTCCTAGTCGATATGAAAGCCTGTACTTCCATTTACTCTGTGTTGGATCTCCTTCAACTGAAGTAGCAAAGAAATAACTCCCAGATGATTCTCTTCCACATATACAAGGACCCGGCATTTTATATACTTTTAATAAATTAGCTGTACCTTGCGGTTGTTCTGTTAACTCATAAATCCAATTTTGTTCGAGCGGCGTATCTGTAGCATAATAAACGCACTTTTCTGTTGGAAAAGCAACACAGGATCGATAGCTCTGCTTTCCAATTACTATTGGTTTTACATTGTTGAAATCAATGTCCGCTTTCCAAATTCCCGATTCATTATCAGAATCACCAGTTAATATGATATATCTATTCCTGTACTCATCAAATACAATATTATGTACATGTGTTACCGCTTTTTGAGGAAATGTATAGACAACTACCCATCTCCCCTCAACTCTTCTAAATATTGAAACTGGAGTTTTATTCTCATTCCAAATGTACTCTCCATAAATAACATCGACTAAATTACCATCTATATATCGCGTACAGAACGTTAAAGGGTTTTTCATGCCCTTGTCAAAGCGATGTTCAATAGTTGCTTTATTGCTTTTAATAGAATAATTGTAAATAATACCATTACAAGAGAATATAAAAGTATCCTCGTCAATTGATATAGCACATCTTGCCTCATATCGAAAAAGGCGCTCGATTGGTCTAAAGGACTTGATCAATGAGTGCATTCTTAATTTTTGAATCAAAGTTTTATCATTAATATTTCTAAGTAAAACACAACCTTTATGATAACAAAAAAGATATTTGATTGTTTTACAAAGAACTTTCTCTTTTAAATAAATGTCACAGTTCATAGGTTCTCTTTCCTTTCAAAGATTGGTTATTATGATTAACTTCTTGGGGTTATATACTTAGATTTCAAATACTCAATTTCTTTATAAATCATACACTGCCAATTGATGCGCACCCCATGTTAATGATATTTCAAATTGTACAATTGTTAATTGCTTACTCCAAGTTGGGATTGGCAAGGCGCCTATTCCATACGAACTGTCGGCTTACTTCAGCGGCTTGATGCCCAAAGGGTAGATTCCGGAATGCAGATATTCGTAGTATTCATTAGGAGACAGGGTACCGTTAATAGTTTTTCGCAAATTTAATTGGCCACCTGGTAGCTAGTAGCTAACTGGCAACTAAATTCTCTTCTTCTAAATTTTCTGTCTTTACGTTAAATATAGGTGCTATCGGTCAAAAGTACAGCCCCGGCTCAGTGCAGGCAAAATTTGTGGTTCAATAAATTGGGAGCCACGTTACGTGTCCCGCATTCGCCATGCGACGGTAATGATTTGCCTTGCGAATCGGGCATTTCAGGTTGTATTTATTCGTTAACCGTCTGATCTTCTTGATGTTCATAACAATGGCCGGATTTTGATGCAGCAACCGCATGTGAATACCGTGTGCACCCTTGGCGTACCCTCGCGGTTATTATGCATCCAAAATCAGCGCGAAGTCCTTTCAGTCTTGCTCCTCGCGAGCATTTCTGGTATCATCAGCCTCAAGCCCAGCGGTAATAGCCCGATCGGGAAACTCCGGCAATATTGCAGAACCATGAATGTTGAGCAGGTTGTTGTCTCGGGATATCATTTTATGAATGATTCTAAGTTAAACATCTGCCCTTGCTTTGATGAGCATTTCTGCCTTGCCTCCCCGTCCACCAAGATAGTTTTTTTATAAATTCCGTCTCCTGATTTCATATTATTCACCCCAAACAACTCTATTCACATAATCCGAATAAGACAGGATTATCCTCAGAACCTTATCAGCTACATTGGGCATGCTATAATCCGCTACAAGCCGTAAAGTATCTTTTTCCTGCTTCTCTAAAACCTCCAGTCCCTGCATTATTCTCTCCTTATTTAACCCCACCATCATCACCGCTGCCTCTTCCATAGCTTCTGGCCTTTCATGAGCTTGCCTGATATTAAGTGCTCTGAATCCCAGGATTGATGATTCTTCGCTTATAGTGCCGCTATCACTGAGTACGGCTTTGGCTTTGGTTTGAAGTTTGACATAATCGTTAAAACCTAAAGGTTTCATTGTTTTTATAAGAGGATTGAATTCTATTTGTTTTGCTTCTATCATGTTTTTGGTTCTGGGATGGGTGCTCATTATAATAGGAAACTTGTATTTATCCGCTATCGTATTTAAGCTATCCACCAAGTCGAGGAAGTTTGTCTCTGAATTAATATTTTCCTCTCTGTGGGCTGACACTACGAAGTATTTGCCTTCTTGCAGTTCCAAGCGTTCCAGGACATTTGAGTTCTCAATATCTTCTT
>JAHKLW010000015.1 GCA_020854815.1 Methanofastidiosum sp.
ACGAAACCAAAGCCGCCCAAAAATCCTAGATAATTTGAAAGAAAATTTGATACTACACCTACCAATATGATATCAATAAGCCATGCCCAGAATCTACTTTCCCATTTGGCCAAATATATTGTTTCCATTTTACCACCTTTTCGTATAGAAACCTCAGAAAATGCGATATATAACTCTTTCTAATTAATATATAATGTATAAATACAATTACGTTCCACAGTAAGTCTTGTATCCAATTTCCGACTCAGGCGGCTTTTGGAACTCTTCCTCCACATTGCTATAGTCATAAGGTCTTTTTAGCACTTTAAGTAATCTTTCAAATTCTCCCTTATCTAGTATTGCTTTTTCAACATGATGATTTCTAGGTACTATGACAGGATTATTACTCTGCATTAATTTCTGAGTTTTTAAGGAGTCTTGTTTAGCTACCCTCTCTTTCCACCTAATAAACCAATCCCTCCCTTCATCTTCGGTGAAAGGATCTTCATTCTTCGAGAGCTTAAAAAAAGTATTGGTATAGTCCATTTTGTATTTCTTCATTAATGTGAGAAGTTCCATTATCATATTCTCATCCCCCTCTTTTTTTGAGAGAAGGCCCAATTTATTACTCATCATTTTGATGTATACATTTTGGAACTTTTCATCAAATTCGCTAATAATCTCCTCTGCAATTTTGATAGCTTCTCTTTCATTTTCATGGATTAGAGGGAGGAGTGCTTCAGCAAATTTTGCAATATTCCATTTTATTATATTTGCCTGATTCCCAAATGAATATCTGCCCTGTTTATCTATGGAACTATAGACTGTTTTCTCATCGTAGGAATTCATAAATGCGCATGGCCCATAATCTATTGTTTCTCCAGCTATGCTTGTATTGTCAGTGTTCATGACGCCATGGATGAAGCCTATTCGGAGCCATTCTACTATTAGTTTTATTTGTCTATCCATGACTTTTTTTAATAATGCCTCTGCAGGATTATTGTCACTTTTTAATTCAGGGTAATGTCTTTCTATTGTATAATTAAGCAATTGCTTGAGTTGTTTTATTTCCAAAAGAGATGCATACTCAAAAGTGCCTATTCGTATATGACTTTCGGCTATTCGTGTCAGCACAGCTCCTGATTGCTCTGTTTGTCGGTATAATTTGTCCTTAGTTTCGATGACGCACAAACTTCTTGTGGTCGGTATTTTCAAATAGTGTATTGCCTCACTTATCAAGTATTCTCTAAGCATTGCTGGAAGTGTTGCACGTCCGTCCCCACCCCGGCTATAAGGTGTCCTCCCAGAGCCCTTTAGCTGTATATCGTATAGTTTGTCTTTGAACAGAATTTCGCCTAAAATAATTGCTCTTCCATCTCCAAGTACTGTAAAATAGCCAAATTGATGGCCTGCATATGCCTGGGCAAAAGGCTTTGTATTTGGGATTATCTTGTTACCTGAGAAGTAATCAATGATTTCCTTCTCGGTAAGCTTAATATTAAGTTTTTTAGCCAATTCTTTATTATAATAAAAAATGCTTGGCCCCTTTACAGGTAGTGGATCCTGTAGCGTGTAAAAAATATTGTCAAGATTAAGATAAGTTTTATCCAATTTGATGTGGCCCTCATTATTTTCATTATTCATTTTTCTTTATTTATATCCTCTATATTTAACTTGGTCTACTTTAGAAAAGGAACCTAATTGAGCATTTAACTGGAAAATATTTATTAAGATTAAAAGATACCTATATTTTAATATGAAAATAGGATACCCCTGTATAAACAGAAGCATTGGATGTACAGCAAATTCTACCTTTCGATTGGCAAATTATTCTGAAAGTAATCTAATTGAAAAAGTTACCAATAATCTTGATTGCCTTGGTAAGATACTAAGATACAATTTAGATAATGATTTGCTCTTCTTTAGAATAAGTTCAGACTTAATCCCTTTTGCAAGCCACCCTGTATGCACTTTTAATTGGCAAGAATATTTTAAAGAAAGATTTCAAAACATTGGAACTTTCATATTAAAAAACGACATTAGGATCTCAATGCACCCTGACCAGTTTATATTGATAAATTCGAACAACGAGTCAATCGTTAGAAAGAGCATTCTGGATTTAAAATGGCATTGTGAAGTTTTGGATTTAATGGGTCTTGATGAAACGGCCAAGGTGCAGATTCATGTGGGGGGTGTTTATGGGGACAAAGATTCTGCAATCGATAGATTTGTAGACAACTACAAAAAACTTCCAGATTTTATTAAGAAAAGATTGGCCATAGAAAACGATGAAAAATTATATTCTCTTAAAGATTGTCTTTCGGTATCTAAAAAAACAGACGTTCCAGTTATTTTTGATTCTTTTCATCATAGTTGTCTGAATAATGGCGAAACGATGAAAGAGGCTGTAGAGTTATCTCAAAGAACATGGAAAACACAAGATGGCATACTAATGACAGATTATAGCTCACAAGCGCCAAATGAAAGATTTGGAAAGCATGTGCCCCATATTGATATAGAAAATTTCAGAGGATACTTAGAAGAAACTAGAGGGCATGATTTTGACATAATGCTTGAAATCAAGGATAAAGAAAAAAGTGCTTTAAAAGCTATAGAAGTAATCAAGGATAGTTAAAGTGTTTAGTTTGGCCCTATTAGATAAAAGATAAATTCAATTAAAAACAGAAAAATAAACATAAATTTATTCAAATAGTGAAGGCTCTAATTCCATGGCCTTTTGAAAACTCTCTTTGGCTTCAACGTGCCTTTCAAGATTTTGGAGGGCCACACCTTTATTAAACCATATGGCCCCTAGATTGGGCTCTAATTCCAAAGTCTTGTTATAATATTCCAAAGCGTCTGCGTGATTTCCTTGCATAAAAAGTGCATTTCCCTTGAAAGCCAAAGCTTCTAGGAAGTTCGGATCTATCTCAATTATCTTGTCAAACTTTTCAATTGCTTCTTCATACTTTTTTTCAGATATTAATTTATAACCTTCATGCATATATTTTTCTTTTGTTTCATTTTCCATATCAAATCACCCCATACATTTATAAAAAATACAAGCCTTTTAAGTCTTTTGGTAACTCTAAATCAAAAAATAAGGCAAAATATGTTTAATTTTATAAATATAAGTTAAAATTAGATTTATAATAATCTATATAGCTTGAATTTAACTATTTTATATAATAATTTAAGATAATAATTTTATAATCTTAAAATCTTATTAATAATTACAATTATATTTACTTATTTATTCCTAAAAAGTGGCAGAAGTATTTTAACAAATAAGGCCTAAGAAAAATAAATGTCAAAAGATATAGACTTAGGTTTAAGATTAGGGTGTGGCCTTTTCTATAAATTCTAAACATTTCTTATTTCCGGATCTGTTTCCGACCAAGAGAAACAAGGGCTAAGCCTATAACTATCACCAATAGATTATTTATCAGGGCATCATTGCTAGGGGCCTGCAATATGCTAATTAATGTATACAATGCGCTGACTGATCCAACAAATAAAAGGAGGTATCCTAAAACTTTTCCCATTTGTAATCACCGTCAAAAAATATTCTTTCTAGCATTTAAAATTTTCTTTAGGTATCTTCAATCTCTTTTTCTCTCTTGCAGTTAAGATAAGCTCCGTAATTTCTGGGCTTAATTTTTCATCTTGTCATTTTTTTCTTCTTCAGTTGATTTACCAGATTGTTTCACTGCTTTAAGTGCATATTCTGCAGCCCCTATTGAATGGTCCGCCATATGTGCAGTTGTTACGACATGCCCCACCGAAAGAGTACAGCAGTTATGATTGGATTTGATGACTCATTTACCACTGCTATGCCCCCTAATGAGGCTTTTCTTGCTTCGCCGACTGTTGTTTTTTCTTTTTCCCAATCTTCTGCAACATGTAGTACATGAATTAGACGTTTGTCAATATTATCTTGCATAAGAAGTAATACATGCTCTGAGCATTCCTTGCCCATTTAATCAATTGATGATTATGGTCTTTGGTCAGTGGCCCACCACGATGTAGGGCAACAAATCTTTATCCCTGATTGCATACACCTCTTATCAATTAAATCAAATCTAGGGATAAATCTAAAAAGAATCAATCTAAATCTATTCTTTTGGCATTCTGTTGTATTTTTTGAAATAGTTTTTCAAATTCACTAGGCTTCAAGCCGTCTTCATCGCAGTGGTGATTTGAACAGTAGTAGGTGTCGTCATATGCAGGTAAATGGATCCATCCATTTTGATCATCCCACACTTCAGCAAAATACCTGAATCTAACGCCTGCACACCTCTTACACGGCTTGCCCTCAGAAATTAACCAAAGTTTGTATTTGATTTCTTCCCCATCACCCCCAGTCAAAGTTATCTTTTTTGTGTATGTTTCCGTGTAAGCTTGAGTATCCATTTCCCAATTATCTTCTACATTCTCAAAAACATTCATTTTATCGCCTATGTCAGTATTGTTGATTCTAAATATATAAATTTTTCATTTATATAATAAAGAAAATAGTTGATTATCAACATTGTTATTTACAGAGTCGAAAAAAATCTATCAGAAAAGAAGATTAAAAAGAAAAGTACACAGTTTGTCGCTTCACCAGATTATGTGAAGACCCTAGCTTGTTTCGACGTTTCGAAACGATTCAAATCCAAGGAGACAAATGAAAAGAATATAGCATTCTTCTCTTTCCTTCAAACAGAGTGTTTGATTAAAGATTTGACCATTACCAGAGCATATGCCTTAATGGACACAAAGCATAGATAACAAGTTTTGACGCCTGTTATTTAGAGGCCAGTAATCTAGTAAGGAATTACTTCAGCATTAGGCTAGTGAAGTTTCGACCTGTGCAACATTATAATACTTTTTAGCTTATATAACTCTTTCGGTTATATGTCATATTGTCTTATCCCAAAATCATTTCCCGTGAGGAAATGTTATTGGGGTATGGCAAAGCTCAACGACAAAAAGATTGCCTTC
>JAHKLW010000016.1 GCA_020854815.1 Methanofastidiosum sp.
ATCCAGAAGAGGCATTTCTTGGGTTGCTCATATTAGAATTTATTATATCTGATATTTAAATATATTTATCCTAAAATTAATAGAGATTCGGAATTAGAATTTTTTTAATAAATCAAGTTTGATATAAAACCTATGCCATAACAAAATTTATTTCACTTTTCAATAAACACCTCATCTTTAAATAATTGAAAGAATAATTCAAATCATGGCGGACAAAAAATTAAGTCATAAAATCCTAATTAGAGGGATTCTTAGTTATGGATTTATCCTAGCCATCACATTTATTTGTGCTGGTAGTTTGAATTATTGGCAAGGCTGGATTTATAATGGATTAAATATTTTCTTTGTTTCATTCACTTACTATGTTTTGTCAGATAATACTGAACTGATTAAAGAAAGATTAAAACCCGGCGAGGGAATGAAAAGTTGGGACAAAATATATTTTTTGATAACTTCTCCCTTTTATTTTGTAATGATTATACTATCTGCCATAGATGTAGGTCGTTTAGGCTGGGTTCCAAAACTACCTTTATTTGGAGTAATAATTGGAATAGTTCTTTACATAATAGGGCAATCTATATTCTTATGGTCAAAGAAAGCTAATAGATTTTTTTCTACTGTTGTTAGAATACAAAAAGAGAGGGATCATAAAGTCTGTAAAGGCGGGCCTTATCGTTATGTGCGGCATCCTGGGTATGTTGGAGGAATACTATACACATTTGCAACACCTTTGGTATTGGGATCTTTCTGGGGCATCACAATCAATTTATTTACGGTTTTACCTTTAATTATAAGAACTTATTTAGAAAATAAAACATTACAGAAAGAGCTTGATGGATACCTTGAATACACCAAAGAAGTGAAATATAGATTAATTCCTAAAGTATGGTAAGTTCTTAGTGATTAAAGTACCTCATACCTGTAAAGATCATAGAGATTCCAAATTGATTTGAAGTTTCTATTACCTCTTTGTCTCTTATTGATCCACCAGATTGTATAATGTATTTTATGTTATGTTCCGCAGCAACTCTAACTGTATCATCAAAGGGGAAGAAAGCATCAGAAACAAGAACGCATTCAGAAATCTTTTCCTTGAAAAAGTCCTCTTTGGAAATATTTGGCTTCTCTTCATTCCAGGTATTTTCTAAATTTTCATAGATCTTGGGTATAGCAAGTTTTTTAAGTGAGTCAACTCTATTTGGCTGCCCGACTCCACTTCCTAATACCTTAAACTGGCCTTTTTCATACTCCATACCTAAGACAATCGAATTTGATTTAGTATACTTTGTTGCTATAATTGTAAAAAGTCCTAGCTCTTTTTTGCTCTCTGGGAACTTCTCATTTGTAACACATTCCCACTTTTCATAGAGCCCTTCTGGCCTATCTTGTTCAATTACCCCGCCAATCAAGAATTTGTAAACTTTGTCTTCAGAAGTGAAAAGTTTTCCAGTTTCTAATATTCTCAAATCCTTGCTTTTGTTTTTCAAAAATTCTAAGGCATTGTCATCAAAAGAAGGGGCAATTATTACTTCAACAAATTTACCTTTCAAAAAAGAAGCAGTTTCTAAATCGACTTTTCTCGTCAAAGCGATTATGCTCCCATATGCAGATACCCTATCTCCGTCCCAAGCATTTTTCAATGCATCAAATAAAGTCTTTCCTGTAGCGATTCCACAAGGATTTAGATGTTTAACAATTACTGCAGCATTATATTCTGAAAGCTCCTTTGCAGCATTAAGAGCAGCTTCAATATCGAGATAATTATTATATGACAGTGCTTTTCCGTGATGTTGTTTCATGTTTGAAGCGGAAGGTTCAAGAGTATATTTTTTGAAGAATGACGCTTTTTGATGCCAATTTTCTCCATATCTTAGAGGTTTGCCAGAGTCAAATGAAAGTCGCAATTTTTTATTGTCAGTCAGCGCTTCAGAAAGATAAGAGTCAATAGCACTATCATAGTCGGCCGTATGTGAAAAAGCCTTAACACATAATTTTTTTCTCGTTTCATATGAAGTGTTTCCTTTTTCTAACAAATCTTTAGTTACAACTTCATAATCCAAAGGATCTACAATAACAGTAACATATTTGAAATTTTTAGCAGCTGCCCTCAGGAGCGTCACTCCGCCAATATCAATATTTTCAATAGCATCTTCAAGAGAGGGGTTTTTTGCTACAGTTTCTTGAAATGGATACAGATTACAAATAACTATGTCAATAGGTTTTATTCCTTCTGAAATTATTTCATTTTCATGTTCTTTATCATCTCTGATATAGAGAATTCCACCATGGATATTTGGGTGAAGAGTTTTTACCCTACCCCCAATCATTTCTTTAAATCCTGTAATCTTTTCAATAGGCGTAGCATTAATTCCATTTTCTAGAAGAAATTTTAAAGTGCCACCAGTCGATACAATCTCAAAACCTAAACTTGACAGAGTCTTAGCAAATTTTTCAAGTCCTTTCTTGTCTGTAACGCTAATTAATGCTCTCTTTTCCATCACTTTGGCACGTTTGGAAAGCTAATTTAAATAATTTTCTCTTAAGCCCACAGAAAGTTTTAAGTATTATTAGTTAAGTTAATACTCAATGGCTGCAACAGATTATACAATCGCGACTCTTGGAAGTCATTCTGCACTTCAAATATTAAAAGGCGCAAAAGACGAGGGATTTAAGACCTTATGTATAGCAAAAAAAGGGTCAGAAAAAGTCTACAGAAGTTTTGGAGTTGCAGATGAAATTATTTCTGTTGATCATTTCAAAGAACTTTTTTCCTTACAAGAAGAATTAATAAAAAGAAATACTATTCTCATACCTCATGGTTCTTTTATTGCTTATATGAAGATAGAGGACTTCAAAGATCTGAAGGTAATGTACTTTGGCAATAAAGATGTTCTAGAATGGGAATCTGCTAGAGATCTTGAAAGGCGATGGTTAACTGATGCAAATATTAAAATTCCAAGAATATTTGATACTCCCGAACAGATAGACAGACCCGTGATTGTAAAATTTTACGGCGCAAAAGGTGGGATGGGATATTTCCTTGCTAAAGACACTGCGGATTTCAATGAAAAGATTTCAGACCATATCAATGAAAAATACGTAATTCAAGAGTATATTATTGGCGTGCCTGCATATTTCCATTATTTTTATAGTCCGTTAAATTACGAACTAGAAATAATGAGTTTTGATAAAAGATATGAAAGTAATGTAGATTCTATTGGTAGGATATCAGCAAGAGATCAGTTTGCCCTAAAGAAAATTGATCCAAGCTATGTCGTTGTTGGAAATATGCCCATAACTGTCAGGGAATCATTGCTTCCAGAAATATTTGATATGGGTGAAAGAGTAGTTCAAAAATCAAAGGAGCTAATTTCTAGTAGGGGATTGTTTGGGCCGTTCTGTCTTGAAGGGGTAATAACTCCTGAAGCTGAGATATTCATATTTGAAATTTCAGCAAGAATTGTAGCAGGCACAAATCTTTTTGAACCATATTCGCCTTATACTTATATCAAATACGGAAAGCCTATGTCAACAGGAAGAAGAATAGCCTTAGAGATTAAAAATGCAATAAATAATGATAGGCTTTCAGATATAGTTTGTTAGAGACCTGTTGGTATATCTATAAACTCTGTTTTTATACCATATTCTTCTTCAACTTTTTTCCCTAAAGCCTTTACTCCGAGCTTTTCAGTGGCATAGTGTCCAGCAAATATTAAATTTATTCCAGCTTCTTTTGCAATATGGTAAATTGTATGTGAAGGTTCACCTGTAATAAATAGGTCCAATCCTTCTTTAATGCAATCCTCAAATGCAGACCCCCCACCACCACTAACTATACCTACAGATATTATTTTATCAGGTCCAAAATTGAAAGACTCAATTTTAGCAGGAAGAGTTTTTTCTAGGGTTTTAGATATATCTTTAATAGTCTTCAATTTTTCATAACGTCCTTTGAAACCTATCTTTAATCCATGATAGGCTCCAAATGGCTCAGGGTCAGAAAGATTTAATATTTTTATGAGCTCTATATTATTCCCGACTTCTGAATGCATATCAAGAGGCAGATGTGCGGCATATAAGGAAATACCGTTTTCCAAAAGATAAGAAATTCTTTCTTTCACTAGCCCTCTTATACATTTTAATCCACCCCATATTAGCCCATGGTGGACTATCAAGAGATCGGCCTTTCTTTTAGAAGCCTCTTTGAAAATTTCCAGAGAACTATCTACACCCAAGCATATCTTTTTCACGTCCTTTTTTCCCTCTATTTGTAATCCGTTTGCAGATACATCATCTATCTCATTAACTCTAAGATAATCGTCCATATAGCTAACAATCTCATTAAGGTCCATGAAGATAAATTTGAAAAGGCATTTAAATAACTTATACTTACTCCAAATTGCATGGACGTAGAACTGATATGGAATCTTGACTCTTTCCTAAAAAGACTGGAAACACTCAGAGAAAAAGGGGTAGTTTTTGGTATATACAGAAATATTCTCCATGTTGAGGAATTAGCTGCACTAAAAGAACTAGAAAAGGAAAGAAAACAACCCCTATTAATTTCTGAAGATAACGAAGATAGTTATTATGAAAAAGTAAAGATTTGCAAGATGATTCTCTTGGACATAAAAAATGGTGGGCTGTTCTATGAAAAACTGCTAAAAGCTATACCAGAAATAGCATCCATAAAATATGAAGAAATAAAGAGAATTGGTTTCGATGAAGGCTATAATTATTTCTATGTTAAAACGAAAGATGATAAAGAGATTAAACTTGATGAAGAAGATCTCTTGATAGTATACGATAAATTCTATATTTCACCTGACCTATTTGATTTTGAAACTATATACTACGGTGACAAGATTTTTTCATGCCATAAATATTCTGATTTTGATTGCTCAAGAGTATTTGAAATTAAGGAAGAGACATAGTTTCATCTTCTATCCATTTTAGATATTTACTGAATCCTTTTTTTATATCAAAAGCTATTATCTCTGGAATTTCATAAACATGATTCTTCTTAATGAGGTCTTCCACTTCCTGATATTTTTCATCAGTTGTCTTAATTAATAGAATTATCTCACTAGAGTTTCCTATTGATTCTTTCCACCAATAGAGACTATTTACATCTTTTATTATATTAACACAGGCAGCAACTCTATTCTCTAGTAAGATTTTTGATAGATTATAAGCCACGTCTTCATTTGGTGCTGTGGATATGATTAATAGAGGCATGTGATTAATTATAACTACAAGTTTAAATTAATATGTTCAAATTCTACAAATAATATCCTATAGTTTTCTTTGCAGATATTACAAGCTCTTTGGAGAAGATGCAAACGCCACGGCACTGAAAAATACGCCTTCACAGGCCAGTACAATTTTCAATAAATTGCTATAATATTATCTTGACATCATTTCTCATATGCTTGAATTAAAATAGAAACTAAAACTTCACACTAAAAAACTATTTAAAATAATTCACTTCTTTTTGAATGTGGGAGACTTCAAACTTTTTTCTGAATTTCAACCAAACGGTGACCAACCTCAGGCTATTAATGAGCTTAGCCAAGGCATAGAAAAAGGATACAATTATCAGACACTTCTTGGTGTTACAGGTTCAGGGAAAACTTTTACAATTGCTAATTTGATTGAGAAATATAATAAACCCACACTTGTCATTTCTCCAAATAAGACTTTAGCATCCCAGCTTTTTTCTGAATTCAAAGCATTTTTCCCAGATAATGCTGTTGGATATTTTGTCAGTTATTATGACTATTATCAACCTGAAGCATATCTTCCCCACACAGATACCTATATTGAAAAAGATGTTTCTATAAATGAAGAATTAACAAGAATGAGGCACTCTGCAACTGCCTCTCTTCTTTCAAGGAGCGACTGCATAATCGTAGCAAGTGTTTCATGCATTTACGGTCTTGGGTCCCCTGAAACGTATAAAGAGATGGGTACGTTCATAAGGAAAAATGAGCAGATTGATAGGGATGATTTTTTAAAAAAACTAGTTTCGATGCAGTATGAGAGAGACGATTCAGATTTTAAAAGTGGAACATTCAGGGCAAGAGGTGATGTAGTAGAGCTCTTTCCCTTGTTCACAGATTATATAGTAAGAGTTGAATTTTTTGGTGATGAAATAACAAAAATCAGAAAAATTCATCCTATTAACTTTTCAGACATGGGAGATATTGATAACATATATATCTATCCTGCGAGCCACTACCTTATACCTCAAGACACTATAGGCAAAGTCATAACTGAAATCCAAAATGAACTTGAAGTGGTATTAGCTGATTTAAATTCTCAGGGTAAATTCATAGAGGCGCATAGAATTGAAACAAGGACTAAATATGACATAGAGATGATGCAGGAAATGGGTTACTGCAAGGGGATTGAGAATTATTCTCGTTATTTTTCTGGAAGGAAAGCAGGGGAAAAACCTGACACATTAATTAATTATTTTCCAAAGGATTTTCTTTTGATAATAGATGAATCTCATATTACAGTCCCTCAGATTAGAGGAATGTATGAAGGGGATAAATCAAGAAAAGAAACACTTGTAAATTATGGATTTAGACTCCCTTCTGCACTTGACAATAGACCATTAAGATATACTGAATTTGAAACACTTTTGAATCAAGTCATATTTGTTTCTGCAACTCCCGCTGATTATGAATTGGGTATATCCGATAAAGTTGTCGAACAAATTGTGAGGCCAACAGGATTGATAGATCCAGTTGTAATTATCAAAAAAAGAGAAGGCCAGATTGATGACCTTGTTTCTGAAGTCAAAAAGAGAATTGAAAATAATGAAAGAACACTAGTATTAACTCTTACAAAGAGGATGGCAGAAGATTTAACTGACTATCTTCTTGAATTTGGGATAAATGCAAGATATCTCCATTCTGAAATTGATACTTTACAGAGAGTAGAGCTATTACGCGAACTTAGAGCTGGAGCATATGATTGTCTTGTAGGTATCAATCTGCTTAGAGAAGGGCTTGACCTCCCTGAAGTTTCTTTGATTGCGATTCTAGATGCAGACAAAGAAGGATACCTTAGGTCTACAACTTCTTTGATACAAATTATGGGGAGAGTCGCAAGAAATGTATCTGGTACCGTTATAATGTACGCAGATAAAGTCACATCTTCAATGAAGAGGGCAATAGATGAGACTGAAAGGAGAAGAAAGATTCAGACAGAGTACAATATTAAGAACAACATAATCCCAAAAACTATTAAGAAAAAAATAGAAGCCTCTGAAAAAGATCAGGAAGATTACGAAATATCAAAAGTTGAAGATCCAGAAGAGTATTTGGCTTATCTGCATAATGAGATGATCAAAGCTGCAAATAACTTGGATTTCGAAAAAGCTGCATATTTGAGAGATAGAATCAAAGAACTTTCTATTTTATTGGATTAATTATTTAAAGGATTAATTCCAAAATTTTTAGGTGGTAGCGTGATAATTACAACTACGGACTTCATACCCGGTAGAGAAATAGAAAAAGTCATGGGAGTAGTATCTGGTAACTCAATTAGAGCAAAACATATCGGTAAGGATATTGTCGCAGGCCTTAGGACGGTAGTTGGTGGAGAAATAACTGAATATACGCAAATGCTTTCAGAATCTAGACGCGAGGCATTGAAAAGAATGATGGAAGACGCAGAAAGTATAGGTGCTGATGCAGTCATAAACATAAGATACTCCACAAGTGCTGTAATGACTGGTGCTGCAGAGATGTTAGCATACGGAACGGCAGTAAAATTGAAATAACGGTAAACTTATATATTAAATCTTAGCAAAAAGCTTGAGGTTATCACATGCCAAAAGTAACAGTAAACGAGGACTGTTCAGGATGCGAAGTTTGCATCTCTACATGTCCGGTAGCAGTATTCGAAATGCAAGGAGATATAGCAGTACCGGTCAATGAAAAAGACTGTATTGCATGTGATCTTTGTGTAAACGAATGCACAGTAAACGCAATAACAGTAGAGGAGGATTAGAAATGTCAGACGAAAATATCGTATTTGTCGGAAGTAAACCTGTAATGAACTATGTTTTAGCTGTTGTAACACAGCTCAACAATAAAGAAACAGACAATGTAGTAATAAAAGCAAGAGG
Organism: Methanofastidiosum sp.; assembly: GCA_020854815.1. Taxonomy (NCBI): domain Archaea; kingdom Methanobacteriati; phylum Methanobacteriota; class Candidatus Methanofastidiosia; order Candidatus Methanofastidiosales; family Candidatus Methanofastidiosaceae; genus Candidatus Methanofastidiosum; species Methanofastidiosum sp. The sequence continues at coordinate 8,144 of JAHKLW010000016.1, forward strand.
AAGAGCCATTTCTAGAGCAGTCGACGTTGCAGAAATTGTCAGAAACAAATTCGTAGTAGACGTTAACGTACAACAAATATCTACATCAACAGAAACTATTACAAGAGATGACAATTCAAGTGCCAACGTTTCTGCAATAGAGATAACTCTTAAAAGATAAAATAAAAAATTTTATTATTTTTAATTTAATTCTAATAAGATTCTATTTTAATAACTATTTTGCACCTTAATTATTAAAGATTATGTTTAGACTAGAAAATTTCTTTACTTGAATATCCTCTTGACCACTTCCAATGTTATATCATAAGTTCTATCGTAACTCTTCCCAAATTTCTGCCCTGCCTTTGTCTGGTCTATCTCCATTACATCGGCGCCTACAATCTCTATTTTTTTCTCTTTGGTATATTTGTTCAATCCATCTATGATTCTGTAAATCTCAGATTCTTCAAGACCAAGGTAGTCCAAGAATCTAGCACCGGTTAATGCCTGCCTTGAACCAATATCAATATCAACTGAAATATAGACATAAGGGGTCTTAATTTTTTCAAAGACTTTTTTAAGTGCCATTTCAAAGTTTGCTTTCAGTTTATTTTTTGGCAGAATAGTTACACCATCATCTTCAAATTTTTTATAAAACTCGAAATATTCTCTTATTCTTAGGTCTCTTGCATCTTTTGCAGCATTTGGGGGATAGTCTGAAACTCCTAGGACAAAGAGATTCTTAGGGAGTATCTTCTTTTCCTTTAAAAGAAAGTAAAGAAATGAATCCGCATTGAAACTGTCAACTCTGTTATATAAATAAGGATCATCTTTAGAAAATTTAGTATTTGGATTAAATTCAATATCATGTTGGATTAATTTTAACCTCTGGGTTGGAATTATTCCATCAAAATGACTATCGAGCATTACTACAGAGATATTTGTTTTTCCATATTTCTCTGCCAAAGCTTCGATGCACCCACCTGTTCCAGAGTGATCAACTCCGATCATCAATGGAACATCAGGCAGTACTTTTTCCTTAACAAATTCTTTCACCTTAGAAGCATATTCTCTGCATCCATCAGCATCTATAAAAGCCACAATATTATCAACACCGACCATGAAAAGGTCGTCTTTCTTCGGGGCAGGTATCAACCAAGGCTCAACATCTACTTTCCCCGCCTTTGTGTATTTTACTTCATTGGAATCTTTTAACTTTCCAGACACAATTTCGTAAGGATCGTTATTAGAGTTCGTATTTGATATTTTATTAAATACCGACTCTTCTCTTTCATCAGGGTCCAAGTTTAAACCAAATACCTTAATTTTCTTCATTTAGTCACAAAGACAATTTTTTTAATCACCTTTTAACCTTTACTCCAAAGACTTAAATATTTATACTACTAAAGGAACTTGTTAATGTAGGTGTTTTAAATGCTTGATGTACCTCTATCAAAAGTAATAAAACGTGACATAATCCTGATGAAACCCAAAGACACTGTTTCAAACGCAGCCAGAGTAATGACAAAAGACAATTCTAATGCAGTAGTTGTAGTTGATGAAGGTGAACCTGTTGGTATAGTCTCTGAGAGGGATATATTAAGAGAGGTTGTATCAAAAAAGAAAAAACCTTCAGAAATAACTCTAGAACAAATAATGACTTCACCTGTTGTTACAATTAGTAGTGGCAAGATGATAAGAGATGCCTCAGAATTGATAACTCAAGAGAAGATTAGAAATTTGGTAGTTATTGATGAGGGTATACCGGTGGCAATAATTACGCCAAGAGATATATTGTCATTATCTTTTGAAGAGTGGAGATTCGAGCCTGATGATAGCGTTATCGCCACACCCCCTCCTGAAGGCGGGATTTGTGAGATGTGTGGTACCTATACGTCCGCACTAAAACTTGTCAATGGACAGTTTGTATGTGACGATTGCAAGGAAATCATGGAAGAAGAGAACTATTAATCCATATTTTGGTACAGGTGATAAAATGATTTCCTTTGCCAGAATAGGTGTTAAAAACTTATTTTGCCCTTTTATTTTTTTAAAAGTTGAAGGTGGTGGTTGAATGAATGTAAGAGAAATTATGAAACGCCCAATAAAAGTAGATAAAGACCGAAAACTATCAGACGCAATAAAATTAATGGAAAAGAAGGAGGTATTAAGACTCCCAGTAATAAACGATGGTAAACTCATAGGAATACTCACTGCAAGCAACATAATTGAAAAGATTGGTGATTCAAGAAGTCTAAATCTAGACGTTTCTTCGTTCCATATATCCTCCTCTATAACTAAAAACCCATACACAATATCCGCAGATGAAAATGTAAAAAAAGCACTTGAATTTTTTAGAAGTGACTATATATCCATACTTCCAGTCGTTGAAGGTGATGAACTTGTAGGCATGATTACAAGAAGGCACATGATTCCCTTAGTTGAATCAAAAGGGACAATCGGTGATGCAATGACTAAGAAATACGGCACATTATCATGGGGAGATCGAGTAATTCACGCAAGAAAGCAATACCTTGACGATAAAATAAGATACTTTGCAATCAAATCCCAAAATAATTATATGGGCCTAATATCTGTTAAAGATTTGTTATTTGGTCTTTATAAATTCAGGAAAAATATCAATGCAAAACACCACCCTGAAACCCTTATAAAAGAATTTAAAGTTGAAGAAATATTAACTAGAGAACCAGAAATGCTTGATCCAAATGTTCCTCTTGAAACTTTAAGAAAACAAATAGTTAAAAAGACTCAATTTACTTATCCAGTTTCAAATTCTTCCAAAGATGTTAATGGATTCATAGGGCACCATGAGATCTTGTTAAACAGTGAAATCACAGCTTGATTTTGCAATAATTTTTAATATCTTATTACCTTTGAGTATATAATGAGAGACAATATGTCTCAAGATCCAATGAAAACGTGAATCATGTGATGAACGAATTCAAAGGACCGTCATGAGAGCACAGGCATATAAGGCTGTGTTTGATGGAAGTCCAATATCTTGGTGAATTTTAGGTGAACATATATTTACCAATTCCTAATTTATTGAATTGCGATCGCACTCCGGTTGATCCTGCCGGAGGCTACTGCTATTGGAATTCGACTAAGCCATGCGAGTCAAGGTGTCTTCGGACGCCGGCATACGGCTCAGTAACACGTAGGTAACCTACCCTCAGGACTGAGATAACCCCGGGAAACTGGGGCTAATATTAGATAGATAAAAGGTACTGGAATGTTCTTTTATCCAAAGCTTTTGCGCCTGAGGATGGGCCTGCGCCCGATTAGGTTGTTGGTGGGGTAATGGCCCACCAAGCCTACGATCGGTACGGGCAGTGGGAGCTGAAGCCCGGAGTTGGGGACTGAGACAAGGCCCCAGGCCCTACGGGGCGCAGCAGGCGCGAAACCTCTGCAATGCGGGAAACCGTGACAGGGGGATTCCAAGTGCTCATGCATTGCATGGGCTGTTCTTTGGTCTAAGTAACCAGAGGAGTAAGGGCTGGGCAAGACCGGTGCCAGCCGCCGCGGTAATACCGGCAGCTCAAGTGGTAGCCGCGATTATTGGGCCTAAAACGTTCGTAGCCGGATAAGTAAGTCTTTGGTTAAATCCTGCGACTTAACCGTGGGAAATCTAGAGATACTGCTTGTCTTGAGACCGGGAGAGGTTGGAGGTACTCCCAGGGTAGGGGTGAAATCCTGTAATCCTGGGGGGACCACCTGTGGCGAAGGCGTCCAACTGGAACGGGTCTGACGGTGAGGGACGAAACCTAGGGGAGCGAGCCGGATTAGATACCCGGGTAGTCCTAGGCGTAAATGATGCGAGTTAAGTGTGGGGGCATCTACGAGATGGCCCTGTGCTGTAGGGTAGCCGTTAAACTCGCTGCCTGGGGAGTACGGTCGCAAGGCTGAAACTTAAAGGAATTGGCGGGGGAGCACCACAAGAGGTGGAGGCTGCGGTTCAATTGGACTCAACGCCGGAAAACTCACCGGGAGCGACAGCAGTATGATTGCCAGGTTGATGACCTTGCTTGACAAGCTGAGAGGAGGTGCATGGCCGCCGTCAGTTCGTACCGTGAGGCGTCC
>JAHKLW010000017.1 GCA_020854815.1 Methanofastidiosum sp.
TCTCCCTTGCCAAATATTTTTTATTTGGCAAATGGAGATACAAACACTTGGCCTTGCACCCCTGTTTGTCAGTCTCCCTTGCCAAATATTTTTTATTTGGCAAATGGAGATACAAACACTTGCTTTTTATGGAAAAAGTTATTATAATTTATATAGTAGTAAATATAATAAATTTAATCTTATTATTATGAGCCAACAAAATAATCAAAACGATCAAAATAACCAAATTGATCCCAATTTTTTACCAAAAGATTCTAATGTTTATGTTAGAACAATGAATAGTGATTTGAATAACTTAAAAGAGCAGGGAGGAGAAGCTTTGCCTTATGCTAAAGAACCTGCAGATATTCCAAAAGTGACAGTCAATACTCACTCAACAGAAAATATTCCCGCTGATATTCCTGCTGCGACAATAAAACCTTCCGCTGATGAATATAATTTTGCTGACACAGAAAACCAACCTATGTCTAGCCAAGAACAGCCAATGCTAACTCCAGAAAATGTTCCTTCCGGAACACCAAACATACCTCTTGAAAATCAAATGCCAGCACAACCTGTTAAAGAAAATCCGGAGCCAGTGCCTGATTTTTCCTCAATAAACTTAACTGATCCACAAAATCAACCTCAGGAAGGTTTTGCAGATCAAAGTCCTGATCAGTTTGAAACTCCTGATAAGGTAGCTGATAGCTTTAATAAACCGCCAGAGCCATTTGCTAGCCCAACACAAGGGTTTCCTGCTCCAATGCCAGAAGCTCAACCAAGTTATCCTAGCCCAAATGAACCAACTCCAGCTAATGATTCTTCTTTTTTAGATAAGAGCCCTATAGCTGAAAAAACTCTTGGCAGCATTGATTTTAATCAACCCGTTCCGGAGCAAAAAGATAATTTAAGCTCTGATTTAAATAATTTGATAGCTCCTGAAGAGTTTAGCCCTATCTCAAACATTGATCCCAATGGATCAAAAAATGAGCCAAAAAATAAATTAATGCTTCCTTTGACAATACTTGGCATTTTGGCTTTACTTGTTGTTGCTTACTTATTAGTTTGACCAAGATTTTTTACTCCACAAGTAAAAGTTGACACACTGGAAAGCAATAATTTGCTTGTTACACCAACAACTGTTACTACCACAAAACCAAATCCTTTTTTATTGTTACGCCAAGGTTTTTTACAATCTAATTTAAATATCGATATTTCTAAATCACCTGAAATATTAAAACAAATCACAGACGAAGCTAAAACCCTTGGCGCCCCGCAAACATTTAAAGTTATTGCTCCTATTATAAAAGGTCAAATTTTATCAAGCGCTGAAATTTTAAATGCTTTTATAAATAACACTCCTGCGGAATTAAAAAATGGTCTTGGCGAAAAATATATTCTCTATGCTTACTACGGAGAATTTAAACCTTCTTTAGGTCTGGTTTTTACTCTTAAAGAAAATCAAACAGATGCTGTTAAAAGATCTTTTTTAAACTGAGAAGTAAACAGAGATATTATTAAAAACACCTTAAGCCTTTGGTTGTTTAGTCCTCAAGCAAGCAGGGCAACTATATTTAAAGATGCTGAGATTTTAGGAGCAAACGTTCGTTATTTTGAATACCCAGAAAATGAAGTTGATTTTAGCTATGCTTTCTATGAAAACTACCTCATCTTAAGCACATCTCTTGAATCAATAAACACTGCTTTAATTTATTTGCAAAATGGTGATACTCCCGTAATTAGATAGTTTAAACTCTAAAAACAAAAAACAACCGCTTTTCTTTGGTTGTTTTTTGTTTTTTTATTTGCTAATATAGAAAGGCCTTTAATTAAAATAAAAAAACGACATGAAAAACTGGATAAAAAATATTTTAACTATTACTTTTATATTGTTAGCAGCTGTTTTGTTATTTGGTGGAAGCTTTTTGAAAGAAAGCCCTGAAACAAAAAACATTGCTATCAGTGAATTAGCAGCCCAAATTAATAGTGGAAATATTTCTGACATTACTATAAAAGAAAATGTCATTACCTCTGTTGACAAAGAAGGTGTTCGCTTAATTTCAAAAACAGGCTTAAATGAATCTTTTTTTGATTTTCTTAAATACTATGAAATTGATGCAAAACAACTATCTTTAATTGAAGTCACTTTTGAAGAAAAAGTTGATTGGGGAAATATAATCTGACTAGCCATAATACTATTAATTCCTCTTTTCTTAATTTTTTCTTTTTTGGGTATGCCAGGAAGGAAAGGAAAGCAAGGCGGCCCTGGACAAATTTTTAATTTTAGCCAGTCAAATATAAAACAATTTACACCAACTAAAACTAAAGTTTCTTTTGATGATGTTGCTGGCATGAAGGAAGAAAAAGAAGAATTATTAGAAATAGTTGATTTTCTTAAAAACCCTAAGAAATTCACTGACTTGGGTGCTAAAATACCAAAAGGAGTTTTGCTAATGGGTGCTCCTGGAACAGGAAAGACTCTTTTAGCAAGATCAATTGCTGGAGAAAGCAATGTCCCTTTCTTTCATATTTCTGGGTCTGAATTTGTAGAAATGTTTGTTGGAGTTGGAGCTTCTAGAGTTAGATCTGCCTTTGCTATTGCTAAAAAAGCATCTCCGGCAATATTGTTTGTTGATGAAATAGATGCGATTGGCAGGGAAAGAGGTTCTGGTATAGGTGGAGGCCAAGACGAAAGAGAACAAACTTTAAATCAAATTCTTGTTGAAATGGATGGTTTTGATAACAACACCAATGTAATCGTGGTGGCAGCTACAAATAGACCTGATGTTCTTGATTCAGCTCTATTGAGGCCAGGTAGATTTGACAGAAGAATTGTCTTAAACTTGCCTGATTTAAATGAAAGACAAGAAATACTTACCTTACATTTAAAAAATAAAAAAATTGCTAAAAATATCGACATTAAAAAAGTTGCTGAAAGAACTCCTGGTTTTTCTGGTGCAGACTTAGAAAATTTAGCTAATGAAGCAACTTTATTGGCTGCAAAGAAAAACTTAAAAGAAGTTACCGGAGAACATGTTTTAGATTCTATTGAAAAAGTTTTGTTGGGACCAGAAAGAAGAAGCCATGTTATAAAAGAAAAAGAGATTACCGCTTATCATGAAGGAGGTCATGCTTTAGTGGCAGCGAAATTAAAACATGCTGACCCAATACATAAAATATCTATTATTTCAAGAGGAAGAGCAGCTGGCTATACTTTACAGCTTCCTTTGGAAGATAGAATTTTTCAAACAAAATCCGAGATGCTCGATACTTTAACAACACTGATGGGAGGATATGTAGCTGAAGAATTAACTTTTGGAGAAATATCAACTGGATCATCAAATGATTTAAAAATTGCCTCTGAAAAAGCACGTAAATTTATTGTAAAATATGGCATGAGCAATCTTGGGCCAATATCTTTGGCAGATGAAGAGTCTCTCTTTTTAGGAAGACAACTTACTTCTAGACATAATTACTCAGAAGAATTATCAGCAAAAGTTGACAAAGAGATGATTGGCTTGCTTACGGTCGCTTATAATGAGGCAAAAGAAATCCTAATAAAACACAAAGAAAAGCTAGAAAAAATTGCTAAAGCTTTACTTAAAAAAGAAACTTTAGAAAAAGATGAGTTCTATAAATTGCTTGAAGAAAAATAAATTTTGTGCTAAACTAGGTGTGCTTTTAAAAGTGCACCTAGTTTTTATCTGATATATTGTTTATTACAAATAATTATTGCCTTTGTGGGCGTATAGCTCAGTGGTAGAGCAATCGTCTTATATCAGATATTCACCATGTTTCTTTTTTGAAAATATCTGATATATTGTTTATTACAAATAATTATTGCCTTTGTGGGCGTATAGCTCACAATTAGAGCAATCGTCTTATATCAGATATTCACCA
>JAHKLW010000018.1 GCA_020854815.1 Methanofastidiosum sp.
CCCTTGGATTCTTTCTCCACAGTTCAATTTCACTCTTGCTATTGCCAATCTTATCTGATTCATACTCAAGCAAGCCTTCAAGTGACAAAAGACTTTGAAATGGAACATTTAACTCCTGGAACATTTCTAACGATTCAGAAAATTGGTATGAGAATATTGAAACGGCTTTCATAGATTTAGCAGAAGACTCTCTAAGTAAATTGATCGCCCTGCCAATAGAGCCACCTGTTGAAACAACATCCTCTATGACTAGAATATTTTTATTAATGTCAATATCCCCTTCGATGCTCTGTTTTTTCCCGTAATCTTTGTGTGATGATCTGACATATCCAAAAGGAACATCAAGCCTATCTGAAAGCCATGCCCCCCAAGAGATGCCGCCAGTAGCAACTCCAATTACAGATTCAATTTCCATATCTTTTATTTTTTCTAAAAATCCCGATATGATCTTTTTTCTCTCTTTTGGATAGGATATCAGCCTTCTTGTATCGCAGTAAATGGGACTCTTTATCCCTGAAGAAAAAGTGAAGGGATTTTCTGTATCTATGTGGATGCTTTTCGTTAGGAAAAGTATATCATAGAGCTCTTTCACTCGATCACCTTAAGTTTTCCTCTAAAGTTATCTAAAGAAGTATAGCCTTTCTGTTCCATTATTTGGCAAAGTTCTTTTGATACTCGTTCAAAGACAGACGGCCCTTCTTGGTAGAATGAAGTTCCTAGTTGAAGCAAAGTAGCCCCAGCCAGAATAAACTCAAATGCATCAATGCCCGTGTAGATTCCACCTACTCCCACAATTTTGATTTTATTATTCAATAGTTCGTGGAACTTTCTGACATTTGCAAGAGCTGTTGGTTTGATATATTTCCCGCCGAGCCCGCCAAATCCACCCTTTGGCTTTATTACGACTTTTTCAGTTTCCCAGTCTATAAAGAGTGCATTCCCAATTGAATTTATACTAACGATAAAGGATATTTTTGAACGATTAAGAATAGATGCCATTTCTTCAAAATGAACGAAATCGAAGTATGGAGGCAATTTAACACCCCATGGCTTATCCGAAATATCCCCTACTATATTCATTATCTCCTCAGACATTTCAAAGTCATACCCTATCTGAGGCCTCCCAACAACATTTGGGCACGAGAGATTTATCTCTAAGATATCCACATTGGAAGAGTTAAATGTCTCAACTATTTTTTTGTACTCCTGGCTTTCTGCACCGGCTATGCTTGCGATTAACGGCTTGTCATAGGACTTTAACTTTGGAGTTATTTCATTATAGTACTTGTATCCAAGATTTGGCAGCCCCATTGAATTGATTGATCCCCATTCAACATCAACATATCTTGGTTCAGGGTTGCCCTCACGCACTTCAACTGTGCAGGACTTCATTACAATCCCGCCAGCCCCAGAAGTTGCAATATCTGTCAGTTCTTCTAAGGTAGCGTCTAGGGGGCCTGATGCGTTCATTATGCAGCTATCAAAATGAATCCCTGAAAGATTTGCTGAAATGTCGATCATTTTATTTCCATCCCTAGTATTTTTCTTGGATTTGTTATGGCCATCGTTGCTAATGCTTGTTCAGATATACCTTCATTTTTTAGCAAGTTCATGTAAGTCTCAAGACATTCACTTGATGATGGATTCCTTACCTGCCCTGCATCAGAAGATATGATACAGTGCTCGTACCCAACTTCTTCAATATTTTCTTTTATTGTTTTGAGAGGATAATCTTCCGGATGATCTCTATCAAGCCACATAATATAACAGTGCTCAATGTATGCTCCTTTTGAGGCAAGTTCTTTCTGAACGTCTATAGGCATTGCGATGTCCCTCTGCATTGGGTGAGTAATGATTGTAGGGATGCCCATTTTTAATGCTTCGCTTGCTAGGACATAACTTTCCTGCCATGACAAATGTCCTGTCGCTAGAATACCATTGTTGTCTTTTATTGCCTTAAGGACTCTATTGCATTTATCAAATAATTTATAATTCCAGTCTGTAACTTTTATAGCTTTGAGTTCTGATTTTAACCTTGGCTTAAATTTTGGATCCTTTACCCATTCAGGAGGTATTTCGTACTCGCTGTGATTCTTCAAAAGATGATTCTCAGCATGTGTGGTTGGAAACCAAACTATAATTGGCGCACCTTTTGACATTGTTGCAGAAGCGTATATTGCACTTGGATTAAATCCTCCCATAAAGTAATTCAAAGTTATTGATCCTATTAGAAGTGGGTCATCTGATTTTTTTTCAATTGTATTTATTACAGATATTGTTGGAAATCCGTGAGATTTTAGTGCGATACCTGTTATCTTCCCTTTTTCATTTTTTAGAAGACTTTCTACTGTGTCTCTTCTTGGGAGGATATCTGGGCCTATGTGGTAGTGCATATCTATTGAATCTTTTACTATTGAAGAAATCCCGGACATCAGTTATTCCTCCTTTGGAATTTATTATCATTAAAAGAAAGAATATTTCCATTTTTTATTACACATGGTATTGTTTCATCGCTATTTAGGATATCAAGTTTTGACATGCCGTCTGTTATTATTATGTCTGCCTGTCTTCCTTCTTCTATCCCATAGTTTAATCCCAGAAGTTTTGCCCCGTTTGTTGTTGCCATTGCTATGGCCCCGTCTATGTAATCTCTTGTAGTCATCCTTGTTGCCGATACTAGCATGTGAAGCTCTCTTATCATGCTGCAGTTTCCAAATGGGTAGAAGATGTCTCTTACGTTATCAGTTCCTATTGCAACATTTATTCCATTGTCGTATAGCTCAGTGACTCTAGTTATGCTGTTTGATGGCCTTATCCAGAGATCGTTAACTTCTGCAAATCTTGTAATCATATTTGCACTTGGCGTGACTATGACATTAATCCTTAGAGCCTTCATCTGCTGAATTATCTCTTTTGCTTTTTCCGTTGGTAGCCTTGAGAGTGCTATTGCATGTGTTACTGTTACTCTTCCTTGAAAATTTTCTTCCTTTGTCTTTTTTATTACCTCTGGCAGTATTGCCATTCTCGGGTCATTTGTTTCGTCTACCTGAATATCAAGATTTTTATTATACTGTTTTGCAAGCTCAAAAAGTATTTCAAGATGCCTTTTCTCATTTCCCTTTGCTTCGACTAGTGGCAGGCCTCCAACTACATCTGCTCCAAGTTCCATTGCTTTTTCCATTAGGTCTCTTTTTGCTTCATCGACTACACCTTCTTGTGGGAAAGCGGCTATCTCTATGTATACTCTATCCTTGTATTTTTCTCTTAATTTTAGAAGAGATTTAATCGGGACTACCCCGGCTGTTGGGTCTACATCTACCTGCGTCCTTATTGCCGTTATCCCTTTTGATAGCATCCGCTCTATTGTGTCTGTTGCTCTTTTTTCAATGTCTGATTCAGAATAAGAGCTCTTCAATTTCTTTAATAGAAGCCTGTTTTCTTCAAGTGTCTTACCAAGATGGTCTTCTGTCATCTTATCTAATAGATTTGACTTATCAAGGTGGCAGTGAGAATTTACAAATCCACTTAGAACATAGTGTTTGTTTGCATCTATGTTTGTTTCGCCATTATTCAATTTGCCTATCTTTTCTATTTTGCCATTATTAATACCAATGTCAGAAATTGTAGTACCATTTATTCTTGCATTTTTAATGACAAGACTAAATTCGCTCAAGTAATTACCTCCTTTTCCGAAGGAGGGGATAAGAAAAACTGTTTTGAAAATTTTTTAGCGTTTTCAGTCGTTCCTATAACAACCTTTCCAAACCAATCCAATAATAATATATAAGGCTTTGGGTTTTGATTTCCAAAATTATTGGATAAGTTCAAATGCATTTTTTATATCTTCAGCAATCATTTTTCTTTTTGATTTTTCAATCAAAAAGTTTTTCCCTGTTATGATGTAAGAAGGGAATACTCTTATGTCACCATAGAAAAAACTTTGATTTCTTAGTTTGTAAGTTGAGCCGTTTGGAATGGTAAGTTTTTTTGTATTCCTTTTTGATATGAGATTAAAGGATTTGATTGCGACATCACCCATTAACATGTAGACCTTAGCATTTGGGAAAAGTTTCAATTCTTCTTCTAGAATAAATGAGCATTCTTTTATTGTATCAGTTGAAATGGAAGTTCCAGTCTTTGGACATTTAACTGCTGTTGTTATGTATACGCCTAAGTTTAAGATATCATTTATGGAATTAATAGGATACCCCGCATCGCTAAAAGCTTGTTTTGTTGTTTCCATATAGAAAGGTGTATCGATAGAATAGAAATAATCTTTTGGATCTAGTGGTGGAACTTCTGAAATCATAACTATTTTTATTTTATCAGGATTAAGATCTAAATAGGGAATTTGGAATACATTCTTTTCAATATCTTTACATGGAAAAGATTTGCAGGATATTTTATCGGATGGTTTCATGGTTTTAATTAAGAAAACGGTAATATAAGGTTACAGTATTGTGGATCCTTTTATTTAGGTATTCGTGGGTTTGAATCCCATACCGCTCTTGCTTTCTTCTAATAATTAAACTTGATATAATTATTTCACATTAATTTCTGAGATGGCTTTTTCAAGACTTTCTTGTAATAATCTAATAGTGCCTTTTCTATAAGACAGATTTAGATCAATCTCGGATGATATTGTCTGGCATTTATTTTTATAGGCTGTAAAATTAGAACATACGTATTCTAATGCAACAATCTGCTTGTAATCTGCTTCTCTTAGCAAATATTTTGTCATCTCTACCGCATCAAAATTTTCAATTCCTAATTGATCTCCAATTTCCTTCAGACGATTTTCACCTATGGCCTCAATCTTTTTTGTACTAAAAAGACCCCAATGGCTAGCATATCCGGGAGTTAAAAAAAATGTACCCGGCTCTTTAGTTAGTATCTCCGTATAATTTGCTTTACTTCCTAAAAGAGCACATACGCAGTCATCAACTATTTCTTTATTTTCATCCTTTAGAATGCCAAAAGGTAATTTAACATTATTATCTCTCAACATACCTTCTAGATTGTTCAATGAATTGCCGCATAATCCGTAATAAATCAAAAGGTAGTCAGAATGTTTCTGTAGTTCTATGCAAGCATTCAAAACTTCATCTTTTAATTCTCTTGGGCTATAGTGAAGAAATAGCGGCAAAATATATACTATGATTTCTAGTTCTTCTTCTCTTTTGAGATACCGTGGAGCAAATAATTCCCTAGCTATTCTTATTTTTTCATAAGGAAAATTATTTCTTATAATATCCTCAAAATACTTTGAAGATTCTGTATTTACAATAATTATCTTGCCTATTTCTGGATGCTCCTTTATAACAAATAGAAGTTCATCTTCAAATACTTCACAACAAACAATACCAATTCGTTTGGAGCCTTTTCCATTATTATTTGGTCCTAGAGGCATATTATCAATTGCTTTTCATTTTTATTTTTAAAAGTTCTGATTAATTTAATACTGAATAATTATTTCTATTTCTTAACAATCTTCTCAATATATTCCAAACTTGTTCTTTTTACTTCATCTTTCAAGAACGGAACAAATCTAATTGTGCCTGCACCAGGATGGCCCCCGCCTTGGACTTCCTCTAGGTATAGATCTTTCAACTGTTTTATTATATCGTTAAGATCAAATCCAATTGCTTTTGCCTTGTTTGTTGCCCTAAATACAATATAGTCTTCAGCTATCCCCAAACTAATTATAGCCCTTTCATCTTCGTTGATTTCATTATTCCAAATATATTTATTGTGAATAAAGCCAAGTGTTCTCCCTGGAGAAGGGAACTCCCCCCTAAAGATGAATTTTTCTAGATCAATTGTAATAAGGTCAAAATTATCGGCAAGATTTTTTATATCAAGATGCTGCTTTATCAAATTCCACTGTGAGCTTCTCTTTTTCTCTATTTCTTCAAAAATATAGCTAATTAACTTATTTCCTCTCTTTTTATCCCCGAGCATCATTATGTCATCAATATAACTATTTATGCTAAATCTTCTTAGATAATAGGATTCGTGATCCAGTGCCAATTTAATCTTTTCAAGCTCACCTCTCTTGAAAGGAGAGATCTCAAGATACTGATCCATTTCACTGCCCCTTGATTTATCTCCAATTCCAGCAAGTGCTGGCAAATGTATGGCGTAAATATCTACCTCAGCATCAATCATCCTTGATAGTTCATGAGCTAACATTCCGGTGCATAAATTTGAATCTCCAGAATATATGTGTGGATTTATGTGAAATGAAACGTACTCGTCAATAAGATACTCACCATTATCTTTTTTTGTAGGCGGGTGGTGGTCTATTACTCCAATTTCAAAATCATATACTTTGGCCCTAAGAATACCTTGTAAATCGCTATCAGTGCTGCCGTTGTCTGCAATAATAAGAAGTGGCTTCTTCTTAGAGAAAGAAAAGTAAAGGTCAATATCTTTCAAAGCATCTTCAAGGTCATAGTAAGGTGCTGCACATGGTTTTCTAAATATCCTGCAGTCCTTCTTTTTTTCCTTGTCAGCGTATGAGCTAATTGCCTTCTCTAAAGAAACTCCGGCTGTGATGCCATCGCAATCATTGTGATGCCTTATGATAATCATTCTTTCCTGTAAAACTGCTTTCTTTATAGAAGACATTGCAAGCAAGAATTGATCTTCCATTTTTTTATAGACTTGAGAATTTACAAGAAAATCTGGGGCGTCCCGCTTGATCTTATCTAGAAACATAGCTTCAATATTCTTCTTAATTGAAGTCAATTCTTCTTCATTTAGCCTTTCAAATTTACTTATCTGAAGCTCAACGTTTTCTCTCCTGATTGAGAGTACCCCATAGAATCTGACAAAATCCCTGAGCTTTAATGAATAGAAA